>JAJXTJ010000133.1 GCA_021783895.1 Pseudomonadota bacterium
TGTTTGGCCAACGTGGCGAGCGGAGCGGATAGCGATACGCTCGGTTCGATCGGGGACGTCAGCGTCAAGAAGGCGGATGTGCAAGCTCTGTTAAATGTTCAGGGGGTTAGCGTCGTGAAGAAGCTTACCGATAATCCGGCTTTACTAGCCAAGCTGATCGAAACCGAGACCGTCAGGAAAGCGATTCTCGCGGAAAGCGAAAAAAAGGGGTGGGAAAAAAAGCCGAATATCGCCTATCTGATGGAGCGGGCAAGAGATCAGGTGCTTATAGACAGCTACTTGGGCGAAATGGCGAAAGTATCCAACGACTACCCCAAAGAGGATGAAATATCGCAATTCTACAAACAAAACGCTACCAGTTTCAAATCGCCCCCGATGGTTCATCTGGCGCAGATTTTTTTGCCGCTTGGGGCCGATGCCTCTGCTGCCGATCAGAAAGAAGCAGGCAAGAAGTTAGAAATGATCCAGGGGAAATTGAATGCGAAAAAGTCCGACTTTGCAGAAGTGGCGCGCAAGAACTCCCTAGATCAGGCCAGTGCGTCGAAGGGAGGCGATATGGGATGGCTGTCCGAAGCCGTTTTGCTGCCGGAGATAAAGAAGGAGTTGACCTTTCTGGCCAAAGGTTCGGTGAGCAAGCCGATCCGGACAAATTCCGGATGGCATATTATCAAACTGATCGAAACCAAACCCGAGTCGACGCAGTCATTGTCCGAAGCCAGACCGGCGATAGTCAATTTGTTGCGCAACAGAAAATTCGAAGAAAACAAGAAGGCCTATATTGAAGACATGCTGAAGAAAACACCGATCAAAGTGGCGACGCCGGATGCCCTTAAAGGGATGTTCGGTGCGAATCCATAAGCAACCCTGATTAGACCATGGCTTAACTATCTGGCATGTTGTTGCCAGATAGTTGGCGAGAGGCTTGGTGGCTGGTCTATCTTAAATCTCTGTGGGTTCAATTCCCCGCTCCTTGGCGCGAAAGCTGGCTGAAAGCCAGCGGATTGAAGAGCGCAGTTAATACCCCGCAGCAAGCTGCGGGGTGCTTTTTTCTCACTCCCCCCGACTCTCCCCCTGAGCGGCAGTCCTGTTCAGTCTTCCCTTAACGCGCCCACAATACGCGTAGCAGGTTATCCTGTTCGTTGTAATGAAATTCCAGTTCGCCTTTGTAGGCATGGTGCAATGCTTCGCCGATACCGCGGGCAAGATGGATTCCGGTGGTGGTGACCAGGACGCCGTCATCCTGGTCTTCGATTTTGACGATCCGCTCCATGGGGTGCTCTGCCTTGGCCTTTGCTTCCTCGTTTTTCGCCAGGTGCAGCAATTCCTCCCGGTGTTCCTTGAAGAACGGCCCGCCCACGGTCACGAATCCAGCCGGAAATTCATCATGGATGCGATGGCAGGCGGGGCACATTTCCTCGTGGGCCTGATCCGGCTTGGGCGTCCATTGCCAGCGTCCTTCGTGATATACGGCACCGCAAACTGGGCAAGCCGTGGGTTCGGGCAGTTTGTGCTTGGCTTTGTAAGCGTCATGCCGATACTCCTGCCCCCAAACCAGACGGTCATGCCGGATTGGTTGGAAACCTGCGAATCGGGTTTTCATTTTGTTCTCCTTGGTTGTCGTGTCGAGATGGATGCGCGGGAATAGGATCATCCACCTCGAAGCCTTGTTCTTTCAGGCGGCAGTAAGCCGCCAGAAGTCCGGTATCCTCGAAATGGTCCGCACTGATGATCGTTGCCTTCATGACGCCTCCTGCTGTTCCGGCTTGCCTATAACAATTATAGTCAAACGTTCGGGAAGCGCTTGAAATGGTCAGGCAGGCACGGGTTGTGCGGTCGTTGGCAACCTCACATCGCTATCGCCGTTGCAAATATCAGTGTTTATCTTATATAATATGTCTTATATAAGATATATTATCAATTTTTGTTGACCATGCCAGGGTTGGAAAACAAGGGTAAACCATGACCAAATCGCATTCTACTCCTACATTCAGGCCGCTCTATGAGCAGATCAAGATTTTGATCACGCAAAGCCTTGTGGCCGGAGAATGGCGGCCGGGCGAGGTGATTCCCAGCGAGCTGGAGCTGGCGAGCCGGTTCAAGGTCAGCCAGGGGACGGTGCGCAAGGCGATCGACGAGCTTGCGGCGGAAAACATCCTGGTGCGGCGCCAGGGGAAGGGGACATTTGTCGCTACCCATACCGAGGAGCATACCCATTACCGTTTTCTGCGCATCGTCGAGTTGAGCGGCAAGAAGGAATCCCCGGTCAGCGAGGTGCTGCATTGCGAGCGCGTCAAGGCCGACATCACTGCCGCAGAGCGGCTCGGACTGAAGCGCGGGGCGCCAGTCATGATGGTGCGCCGCCTGCTCCGGTTTTCGGGAGAGCCGGTGATTCTGGACGATATCTGCCTGTCAGCCACCCTGTTCAAGGGAATTAACGACACTTTGATCAACGAATTTGAGGGTACGCTCTACAGTCTTTACGAGTCCCGTTTTGGCACCCGGATCATCCGCGCCGAGGAACGTATCCGGGCCGGCACGGCTGATGAAGCCGTTGCAGACCTGCTCGGCGTCCCGCCGAATGCGCCGCTGCTGGACATCGACCGGGTGGCCTGTACTTACGGCGACCAGCCGGTGGAATGGCGCGTCAGCCGCTACAACACGCAACATCACTGCTATCTGAACGATCTGGGATAAATAGCTATCAGCCGTCAGCTATCAGCTATCAGTAAAACCGCGCGGCTTTGCCTCGCACAAAGAAACTGACAACTGATAGCTAATGAAGGAATTTTCATGACCCCCTTGAAGCAACAGGCTCTCGATTATCACGAGTTTCCCCGACCGGGAAAAATTTCGGTCGAACCCTCCAAGCCCTGCGCCACAGCGCAGTATCTCTCCTTGGCATACACTCCTGGCGTGGCCGAGCCGGTGCGCGAAATCGCCAAAAATCCGGAAAACGCCTACCGCTACACCAACAAGGGCAACCTGGTCGCGGTAATCACCGACGGCTCCGCCATTCTTGGCCTGGGAAATCTGGGTCCGCTGGCGAGCAAGCCGGTGATGGAGGGAAAGAGCATTCTGTTCAAGCGCTTTGCCAATATCGACGTGTTCGATATCGAGGTCAACGCGCCCAGCATCGAGTCCTTCATCGAAACCGTGGTCAACATTTCGCCGACCTTCGGCGGCATCAACCTGGAAGATATCGCCGCACCGCACTGCTTCGTGATCGAAAAGGCGCTCAAGGCGCGTCTGGATATTCCGGTTTTTCACGACGACCAGCACGGTACCGCGGTGATCATCTGCGCAGGCCTGCTCAACGCGCTGGAAATACAGGGCAAGAAGCTGGAGGACGTGAAGTTGGTGTGCCTAGGCACCGGTGCTGCCGGGCTGGCAGGAATGCGCCTGCTGATTTCGATGGGCGCGAAAAAGGGAAACATGATGATGGTGGACAGCAAGGGCGTGATCCACACCGGACGCGGCGACCTGAATGTCTACAAGCAGGAATTCGCCAGGGATACCCCGCTGCGCACGCTGACGGAGGCCATGAATGGCGCGGATGTATTCATCGGCGTTTCCCGTTCCAATCTGGTCAACCAGGAAATGATAAAAAGCATGGCGCCCAGGCCGGTCGTGTTTGCGATGTCCAACCCAGATCCTGAAATCCTGCCCAGTGAAGCCCACGCGGCGCGCGACGACCTGATTATGGCCACCGGACGCTCCGATTTCCCCAACCAGGTCAACAACGTGCTGGGATTTCCGTTCATTTTTCGCGGCGCGCTGGATGCACGTGCCAAACAGATCACCGAAAAAATGCTGATCGCTGCCGTGAAAGCGCTGGCCGAACTGGCGCGCGAGCCTGTGCCGGAAGAGGTGCTCAAGGCTTACAACGCCAAGAAAATGGCTTTCGGCAGGGACTATATCCTGCCCACACCGTTCGATCCCCGGCTGATCGAGCGCATTCCGCAGGCAGTGGCCAACGCGATCGAATAAACGACTATGACAAACCGATGCCCCAAGTATCTTAGTCTGTTCAGGATCACCGGATCAGCGGAGCGTTGCGGCTTGTTGCTGCGCCAATATTAATTGAAGAGGAACTGGATCATGAGCGAACGCAAGGCATATCTCAGAATCGACGGCGGTGCAGAAATCGAACTGCCGCTTCTTTCCGGCACTCTCGGCCCGGATGTGATCGACATCCGCAACCTGGGGAAACACGGGGTGTTCACCTATGACCCGGGATTCATGTCAACGGGCAGTTGCAGCTCAAAAATCACCTTCATCGACGGCGACGAGGGGATATTGCTTTACCGTGGCTATCCCATCGAGCAATTGGCCGAGCACGCCGATTTCCTCGAGGTCTGCCACCTGCTTTATTACGGTGAACTGCCCACCAGGGAACAGAAGCAGGGGTTCGATTCCATCATCCGTCATCACTCCATGGTACATGACCAGGTTACCAGCTTCTTCAAGGGTTTCCGTCGCGATGCCCACCCCATGGCGGTAATGGTTGGGGTGGTGGGAGCGCTGTCGGCTTTCTATCAGGATTCCGGCGACGTGTCCGATCCTCACCACCGCGAAATTTCCGCCCACCGCCTGCTCGCCAAGGTGCCGACCATCGCGGCCATGAGCTACAAGTACAATACCGGGCAGCCCTTCGCCTATCCGCGCAACTCGCTCTCCTACGCGGCGAACTTTTTGCATATGATGTTCTCCACGCCGTGCGAGGAATACGTGCCCAACCCGGTGATGGTCAGAGCTCTGGACCGGATTTTCACGCTACACGCTGACCATGAGCAAAATGCCTCTACCTCGACGGTGCGTCTGGCAGGCTCCAGCGGCGCCAATCCTTTCGCCTGCATCGCCGCAGGCATCGCCTCGCTGTGGGGCCCGGCCCACGGCGGCGCCAACGAAGAGGTGCTGAAGATGCTGGAGGAAATCGGCGACGTTTCCAATATCCCGAAATTCATCGAGCGCGCAAAGGACAAGAAAAACGCCTTCCGCCTGATGGGCTTCGGCCACCGGGTGTACAAGAATTTCGA
>JAJXTJ010000134.1 GCA_021783895.1 Pseudomonadota bacterium
AACCGTTCATGTGTGTCAGAGTGGTACTTGCGAAAAAATCGCGGGCGGGGCCGAGGGGAGGACCGTAGCGACCACGGCGAGCCGGGAAAAAAAGCGGTGGTTGGCGCGTAACTGAAAATGGTTCACAAGCAAAGTATAGTCGTAGCATGAAATTTTTCTTCGCGTCATTTTCTTGACATCATGCCAATCCCCATCTACTTTTTAATTGACCTTGGTCATGAACTGCGGTTTCTGCCTGCGAGATTGCGAATGCCGTTCATAGGTCCAGGGTTTGCGGAAATGGCGTTCACGGTGCATTCACGGTGGCGTTGATCTGCAAAGGCAAGGGGGTGACGCCAGCCAGGCGGCGGCCCAGGGAGTGCAACCAACGCAAGGAGAAAGTTCATGAAAAGTTCAATTTCAGCCATCAAGGCTTTTTTGCGCGATGAGGAAGGTGCCACCGCTGTTGAATATGGAGTCATGGTCGCGCTGATTGCGGCCGCAGTTGTGACGATCGTCTTTTTCGTCGGGCAAAGTGTGAAAAATGCGTTTACCCAGATTTGTGTGTCCTTAAAAAACGTCACCAATGTGGATTGCGCCGCTGCCGCCGCAGGCTAAGCGCTCATCTCATCAGCCGGCACTTGGTTTTGGCCCGGCAATCGCCTCTCCCCATCCCCCTCCCGCGCGCGCCATGCGTACAAGGGAGGGGGATGTGTGGATACCGATGCGTCACGCGAGAGATGAACCCCGCCGTTTATTGCCGGGGCACTAGCCGTCAATCAAGTAAACAGCGCGGCATTCGGGGAGAACCCTGATGAAAATCCAGGGCTTGACCGTTGAGATTTTTTTGCGCGATGAGAAAGACGCCACCACCGCAGGGTATGCCATCATGGTAGCCTTGGTCACGACCGCAATCGTGCTGATCGTCTTTTTCGTCGGATTGCAGGTACAAGAGGCATTCAACAAATTTTGCACCCTTATTGTGAATCGCGTTGGCGGAGCATGCAGCTGATGGCCGCGCCTCTCCAGTTGGGTCATCAGTTACTTGGCGAGCAGCCACATCTCCCCATCGGGGTGCGAGTGGATTGATCTATCACCTGCATGATGACACCAAAAATATTGGGATGGCTGGCGCTCCTGCCGATGTTACTCCTCTTGGCGGTAGCCACCCTGGAAGACGTCAAACATCATCGCATTCCCAACAGCATTGCCTTTCCCGGTGCGGGTTTGGGCATCCTGTTCAATGCCGTGCTGCCGGAGGGGTTCGGTTTCGTGAACCCGATGCTCCCCGGAGGGCTCGGCTTCCTTGGCAGCCTGGAGGGTCTGGCGCTCGGCTTGGCGCTACTCCTACCCATATATATGCTGCGCGCCATGGGTGCGGGGGATGTCAAGCTGATGGCCATGGTGGGCGCATTTCTCGGCCCGGAAGACGTGTTTGGCGCGGTACTGGGAACTTTTCTCGCCGGCGGCGTACTGGCCATCGGATTCGCCATGAAGAACCGGGTATTGGGACGCGTGTTCCAGAATATCCGCACCATGCTTTACATGGGCTTTTTCAAGGTTTCAACCGGGGGTCTCCCGACCATGGAGGATGTGCCGCAGACGGCGGGCAAGCTGCCATATGCCATAGCCATAGCGGTTGGCACCACGGGCTATCTGCTGTGGAAGGCCATGGGAGGCCGAATTCCGTGGTGAGATGATTTTCATACGTCGGCTTATTGATTTTGGGATTTTGGGGTCTGGGATTTTGGTGGGATTTTGGGCTCAGCGTCGGATTGTTTTTCCTGGCCGCCTCCGTTTCGCGGGCTTCTTAGGAAAAAACTTCGAAGCTGGCCCTTTGCTTGGCAAGTGAAATCTGGCGTCAGCCTTGCCCGCTCAAGATGCGCATAACCTGATGCCAGCCCGCAGCGGCACTTGCACCGGCCTGCTCGAATACCGCTTGTAGTTGCTTCAACTGGCTGCCGGTCAGCTGCGCCTCCAGTTGCATCCCGGCTGAGGTAAGCGCTAGCTGTCGTACCCGCCGGTCATGCTCGGCGGTGTTCATCGCTACCAGTTGCATCCCGACCAACTGCCGCAATGGTGCGTTCAGGGCCTGTTTACTGACGTTGAGCAAGGTCAGCAGGGCATTGACCGAAATCTGTGGATTGCGGCCGACGAAATAGAGGATGCGGTGATGAACCCGCCCCAGGCCGCGCTGGTCGAGGATGCGGTCTGGTGGTGTGGTGAAAGCGCGGTAACCGAAGTAAAACCGCTCGATTGCCATGCTCAACGCGGCTTCGCTTGGCTCTGCTGGTGGCGAGTCGGTAGCCGTACCGCTGTCTTTGGACGGTGTATCAACATGGATTATTGTGTCAACCATATTGACATGATAGGGGTGTGGCCGCTAAGCTGTCTATAGGTCAACTATATTGACATTTATAGAGGCTCACCATGAATTCTTCGCCGCAGCACCGCACCCCCCGTTTCTCTGCTCGCACCAGCGATCTGCATTCTTCACCGATCCGCGAAATTCTGTCCGTCATCGATCGACCGGGCATGATCTCCTTTGCAGGTGGCCTGCCAGCGGTTGATAGCTTTCCCCAATTCAGCCTGGATGCCATGCCGCAGCACACCCTGCAATACGGCCCCAGCGAAGGCGAATGGGAACTGCGCCAGCGGGTTGCCGAAGAGTTGCGAGGGCGAGGGTTGCAGTGCGCAACAGAGCAGGTGTTGATCCTTTCCGGTTCGCAGCAAGGCATCGATCTCGTCGCCAAGCTGTTCATCGATCCCGGCACTGCGGTGGCGGTGGAATCGCCAACCTATCTGGCGGCTTTGCAGGTGTTCCGCTTCTTCGGCGCGCGCTTCGTCGCTTACAACGCGGAGGCCCTGGACGCGCAAGCGTTACTGCGAGAAAAACCGGCTTTCGCTTACGCCATCCCCACCTTCCAGAACCCCAGCGGTCGCTGTCTCGATGCCAGCCAGCGAGCCGCGCTGGCTGACGCCTGCGACGCCGCCCATCTTCCCTTGTTCGAGGACGACCCCTATCGCGACCTGGTCTACGATCCCTGCGAGCGCATCCCGGTCTGCACCCGGCTACGGCGTGCGCCGTGGATTTATCAGGGATCGTTCTCGAAGAATATGGCCCCTGGGCTGCGCCTCGGCTACCTCGCCGCCTCGCCGCAACTGCTGCCTTTCCTGACGCGGCTCAAGCAGGCAGCCGACCTGCACAGCAACCGCGTTAGCCAATGGCTGGTATTGCAACAGTTGGACGACCCGGCACGCAACGAGCATTTGGAAACTCTGGTTGAGCGCTACCGTCAGCGCCGCGATTCGTTCGAAGCCGCTTTGCACCGCCACTTTGGCGACATCGCCAGTTGGCAGGCGCCGCCCGGCGGGCTGTTTTTCTGGCTCACGCTCAATCGCCGCATCGATACCCGTCGGCTATTGCCCAAAGCGATTGAGGCTGGCGTCGCCTTCATACCCGGCGAACCCTTCCTACCCATGGAAGTGGACAACTGCGGCCAGCTACGCCTCAATTTCAGCCACGCCAGCGAGGCGCAGGCCGACTCAGGCCTGAAAAAACTGGCAGCGTTGGTTCGCGACTTCGCTTGATTTTCCTGGCCACCACCATTTTGCGGGATTCCTTGAAAAAAATATTTGAAGCTGACCCGGCTAGTTGCATTTTCTTCGGTTATATTTAGCGCCTTTCGCCTCATCGTAGCCCATCACCCGGTATAGCGACTGCCCCATGTTCGAACAAGCTTTCAAAAACATCGATAACGTCCCCTGGAAAGAAGCCGGTTGTGCCAGCGAAATGGACTACGCCGAGCAGACTTCCTGGCGGCTGTTCCTGAAATACCTGGACGGCCTGGAGCAGGACAAAGCCAAGGAGGCCGAGCTGGAGGGGAAGAAGTACGCCTTCATCCTCGACGAACCCTACCGCTGGGAAAGCTGGGCCGCACCCAAGGGCGAAGGCGGCAAGCTCGACCACAACGCCTCAAGTATCACGATTCGATTGCTGATGCCTTGGCCGACCGGATGAGATTGGCAAGGTATTTTCCGGGTTCCAGAAATACCTTTACCAGGGAACGGCTTGATCGCATGGCTGCCAAACGTCGTCACTTCCTGAAGTCTGACGACGATTCGGAACATGGGCATTACCAAACGATCTTGAGGCTTTTCTCGTGCTAAAATATTCGCCGTGCGGGTCTCGTCTGGATCCGGGTCGAAGTGATGAGGGGCAAGAGTTGAAGAAGTTTATGTTAATGACAGTAGCATCGTTTATCGTCGTGGGCATTTTGTATTTTATCGTCTTGAACCTCGTAACCTGGCTGACCAAGGAAATAGAGGCCAGCAACCGTCCCCATCACGCGCTGCCCCCCATGCAATCCGTGCAGCCTAAGCCGGACAAGCCGGAACCAAGATGGAGTGATGAGTGATGGGGGATGGTTGATGATCGGAGGTTTTCATTACCCATTCCTCATCACCCATTACCGTACACACTATTATAAGCACGATTAATAGTATGATTTAATGCGTTGCAGACCGCATTATTCCAGGGGTAAATCATGTTGAGCATCAGTGCCAACGATCTCAAGACTAATTCTAAGTTGCATTCAAGTTGAGACTTTTTATCCACGGCCAGTTAATGAGGCTGACCATGGCGCTAAGGTTTGCGGCCATCGTTGATAACCCACGTTCCGCCTGCTGTGTTGCAGCGTCCAGCGAGTCAAATATTTTGTTGGCGAAATAATTTTTCCGCAGCCTGTTCCAAACCTGCTCCGCCGGATTGAGTTCTGGAGAGTATGGCGGTAACAAAACAAGTGCCACGTTGTCAGGAATGCAAAGAGCTTTGCTTTTGTGGGATGACGCACCGTCAAGCACCATGATGCTGAAGTCATTTGAACCTAGTGTTTAGTTGCAATAATATACATTATTAACTACCATACTTCCATCGTTAACTATGCGATGGAGGCGGTCATGTCGAGGGTTGCTGCGGTGGTCAACTGCACTGCGGAAGACCGGAAAGAACT
>JAJXTJ010000135.1 GCA_021783895.1 Pseudomonadota bacterium
GCTTGGCCAGGCGGTCGCGTCCGGCCTGCGCCGCCTCGGACTGCGGGTAGGTCCGCACCAGCGCATTGAGCGTTTTGCGCGCCGTGACGATTTGCCGCAATTCGATCTGGCAGTTCGCCATGCCCAGCATCGCCTCGGGGATGCGCGGATTGTTCGGGCTGCTCTGGATCAGGCCCTGGAATGTCGCGATGGCGTCCTTGTACTGCTTCTGCGCATACTGGGCGTTGGCCAGCCAGTATTGGGCGTCCGCGTCGTACGGGCTGCTCGGATACTGCGACACAAAGGCCTTGAGCTGAGTCGAACTGCCGGCAAAATCGCCATTGCGGAAGGTGGCCAGCGCCTGCTCGAACGCCGCCTTTTCCGCCGGTTGCACGGTGAAGGTTTGGCCGTTGATCTGCACCTGCACTGGCTCCAGCGGCTTGAGGCGCTGGGTCAGATCCTTCTGGCTGGTTTGCAGCTTGCCCAGCGCGTCGTTGAGTTGCTGGGTCGCGGCATCCTGCCTGCCGCGCACCTGGGCGATTTCAGCGCGCATCTGCTCGATCTGGGTCGACAGGTCAAGCAGGGAATTGCGGATTTGCTGGATCTGCTGCGTCTGCTGGGCAAGCTGTGCCTGGGTGTCCTGCTGGCTTTTCGCCATCTGGGAGCGCAGGTCCAGAATTGCCCGGCGTGCTTCGTTGTCGGCAAACAGGTCGGCGTGGGCGGGGGCGACCAGGCCCATGCCCAGCCCAGCCACCAACAGCGCGGCAGGCAAGGCCCGCTGCAGTTGGTGCAGCGGGGTGAAGCGGTCGAGAATGCGCAGGCGACTCATCGTTGATAGACGATATCGACCCGGCGGTTTTCGGCATAGTCGGCATCGGTGGTGCCCAGCGCCTTGGGTTTTTCCTTGCCGAAGCTGATGGCTTCCATCTGCGCCGGCTTCACGCCCAACAGTTCCATGCCCTTCATCACTGCGTCAGCACGTTTCTGGCCCAGTGCCAAGTTGTACTCGCGGCTGCCGCGCGCATCGGTATTGCCCTGCAGTTGCACATGGGCCTGGGGATGCGCAGTCAGGTAGGAGGCGTTGGCGTTGAGCACCGGGGTGTATTGGCTTTCCACGGTGTAGCTGTCGAAGGCGAAAAACACGCTCTTGGGGACATCGGGGCCGGGGCCGGCGTTGGTTTCAGCCGGGGCCTGTACGGCGGCCACCTGATTCTGGCCGGCACCCGCGGCATTCGCGCCCGCAGTGCCGCTTTCCACCGGAGTGGCGGTCTTGGATTCGACGGGGGGTTTGAGCGGCACAGGCGAGGCGCAGCCGCCAAGGGCCAGCGCTGCGGCAAGTGCGGTGAAAACCAGGGTAGAGCGCATGTTCACGGGAATCTCCGATCAGGACGAGGGTGGTGGGAAAGCTTCAGGGGTGATGATAGGCAGGCTATGCCGGGCGATGAGGCTTAACGGTCGGGCGTCCAGGGGCCCCAGCTCGGCTCACGCACCTGGACTCCCGCTTGCGAGAGGGTGGATCGCACGCGAGCATCGGCCGACACGGTTTTCAGGACCTCTCCGCCGCTGCGTGCAGAATAAACGAGGATCTGGCCGTTCGGGGCGAAGCTGGGATGGCCGCAGTCGCTGCCGTCGTCGAGCGCCTGCGTCGCGTTGGTGGCGAGGTTGAGCGACCAGAGTTGGTAGCTGTTGCCTTGCTGCGAAACGTAAGCCAGGGTCTTGCCGTCAGGACTGATTGCGGGGCTGACGTTGTAGCCGCCGCTGTAGGTGATGCGCTGCACACCGCCGCCGCCCAGACCGACGCGATACACCTGCGGACCGCCGTCGCGGTCGCTGACGAAATACAGGCTCTTCCCGTCCGGCGCGAACACCGGCTCGGTGTCGATGGAGTAGGAGCGCATCAATTGCCGCGGCGTGCCGCCGTTGCGCGGCATCAGGTAGATCTGCGACCGTCCGGTGAGGGTGAGGACCACCGCCAGCGTGCCGCCATCAGGCGAGAAGGCCGGTGCGCTGTTCGATCCCTTGAAATTGGCCGCCATGCGCCTCTGGCCGGTGCGCACGTTTTGCAGGAAGACCACCGGCTTGCCGGTTTCGAACGACACGTAGGCCAAGTCTTGCCCGTCGGGCGCCCACACCGGCGAGAGCAGGGGCTCGCGGCTGCGCAGCGCGGCCTGGGTATTCGCGCCGTCACTGTCGGCGATGTTGAGCGAGAAATTGTTGCGGCCTGCCTTGGTGATATAGGCGATGCGGGTGGCGAACACCCCGCGTTGGCCGGTGAGCTTCTGGTAGATATAGTCGCTGATGCGGTGCGCTGCCAGCCGCAAGTCGCCTGGAACCACGGTGAGCGCCAGCCCGCCAAGGTCGGCCTGTTTGACCGCATCCCACAGCCGGAACTGCACCTGCCAGCGCCCGCCCGCGACCTGCGCGACGGCCCCGCCGGCTACAGCTTCGAGGTTTTGCGCGCGCCATGCGGCGTAATTCGGCGGGCCTTGCTCGGTGAGGGTCTGGCCGGCGAGGTTGCCGACCGCGAACAAGCCGCTGCGGGCGAGGTCGGCACGAACGATGTCGGCAATTGGTTGCGGGCAATTGTTCGGATTGTGAAAGACACCAATCGCCACCGGAATCTGCGTGGCGCCGATGCCTGAGACATCGACCTTGAACTGGGCATGCGCGGATGAGGCGAACGCCTCAAGACCGGTGAGGACCGCGGCACCGCGTAAGAGCGGAGAGCCCAGTGTGCTGAAAAGAAAGCTGCGTCGCTGCATGGGAGAGTGTGTGAAGTCTTGGCAGGTCGCGGGGCGGTTGAGTCTCATGCAATCGATGCGATGAAATTCTAAAGAGGCCCATTGATCCGTTGGAGTAAGTGTATGAAAGAATTGCTGCGATGCGCAATTTCCAGAGAGGTTGCGTGTCGCACGGATCGGTGCAGCATACGGGGCATACGTTCCTCGCTCAGGGCGGGCTTGTGTGCCCGGGATCGGCTGCTGTCGCTTCGACGCGTTGCAACAGCCACAGTTTGAGATAGCGATACCACGTTTCCTGCGCGATGCCGCAGGCCAGGACGAAACCCAGGCGGCCGTCCAGAAACCCAAGGCGCAGCACATAAGCGCGGATGAACGCCCACAGGCTGTGCCCGAACGCACTCGACACACCGCAATGCCGGCCTTTCGCGGCGAGTTTCATCGCTCCGGCAGTCGAATAGCGGTTCATCTTGTCCAGCACATCGTCGAACGAGCGGTAGCTGATATGCAGCAGATCATGTCGAAGTTGCCCGACCCGTCCCGACGTTTGAACCGACTCGTGAACGATGTCGTCCGAAAAACGTGCCGTGCCGCGCCGAAACAGTCTCACCACCTTATCCGGATACCAGCCGCCATGTCGCATGAATTGACCGCAATAGCTCGACAGACGGGGCATGCGATAGGCATCCGCGGCATCAGGGCGGGCGACGACGGCGCGGATTTCGGCGGCCAGCTCGGGCGTGATGCGCTCATCGGTGTCAATGGACAGGACCCAGTCGCAACGGGCGAGATCAAGAGCGCGATTTTTTTGCGGGCCGAAGCCTGGCCAGTCGGTCACGACCTCGAATCTGGCGCCGGCGCTGCGTGCAATGCATTCAGTGTCGTCGGTGCTGCCGCTATCCAAAACGATGATTTCATCGCACCACTTCAGGCCGGCCAGGCACGCGGAAAGGTTATGTGCCTCGTTGCGGGTAATCAGAATGGCAGAAACAGATTGCACGGTGCGCCAAAAAATTGATCGGTGTTCAGTGTCTATTGCAGCTCGCAGTGCTGCGCTTGCGCAAATAAAAGGATGTTCACGACATTCCCTTTCCCGGGTTCGGGTTCCACGAAGAGATGTCCTTGAGGGGATGTCCCGACATCAGTCCGTGAATTGTTCTCTTGAAACGTCCTCGCCAAGTCGGACGAGGCAAGCAGTCATCAAAGCTAACGAGAGCGCAGGCTGCGGATTTGCTGTGGCGATCGAGGTAGTTGCGTTTAAACTCACCCTGGGTGATGCCCCACTTCAGAACAAATTCCCTGGAACCCCTGTTCTTTTTGATTCTCCCGGTACTTCTGCATGCGAAATGATAAATCCGACTTTGTCCTACGACGATGTATTGGCGAATGCCAACAATCCATAATTTAATCAGGAGATCATCGTCGGAACTCATGCCTGGACTGAATTCCAGACTGTAACCACCAACCATCATCCACCAGCGCCTCGAAACCAGCGTGGGTTGTGAGGCGTGACCGGGCATGTCATTGCGCTCCGCGCTGTGGCAGTTCTGGAGCAAGGAAGATTCATCGAATTCGTGAGGGTTTTTTCCGTGATTCTCGACGATGACATGTGGATTTCCGGTGTCGGTTGGCTCGATGAGTAGCGATGAAAGAAAAATTCGGTCATCGTTGTTGGCTTCTATTTTCTCGATCAGCGCGGTATCCCAACCTGGGCAGCAATACATATCGTCGTTCATGTATAGCAGCCATTCTTCATGAGCCATTCCTGCCAAATGATTCACCGACAGGCAGATCCCGATGTTTTCCGTGGAGTGGCTAAAAACGAAACCCTGATTTCTAACCCAATCGAGCGTGCCATCGCTTCCGTCATTGACATGAATGATGATTTCGTGTTTGTCGGAAGAATTTTTTATTATGCTGTCGATGCATAATTTCAAATAATCTAGATTATTCCAAGTTGGGATGAGAATGCTGAATTTCATAGAATTTCAATGGTCGCTGGGCTGATTTGAAATGTTGTAGGCCATGGCGAGAAATACCGCGACAGACATTGAGTAGAATGCCGCAGTCATGGTCAAATCGAAAGTCTCTACAGTCAATCCATAAATGAAAAATCCTGCGACGAAAACGATGCCATTCCGTGAGATATTTTTCAATGCGACCGATCCTGATTGAGTTCTGCGTAAAAAAAGAAAAAGCGGTACTAGGTAGATGCTCAATATGGAAATCAGGCCGAAAGATCCGAGTTGAGAAGCGC
>JAJXTJ010000136.1 GCA_021783895.1 Pseudomonadota bacterium
GCGCACGCCGGAATGTCTGGCGGATATCGAACGCATTCTGGCGATCTGGACGGATTGCCGCGCGCGCTTTGGCGGCGGCGGCGATTTTCTGTTCGGGCGCTTCGGCATTGCCGATGCGATGTTTGCACCGGTGGTGCTGCGCTTTCAGACCTATGGGGTTGCGCTGGAAGGCGCGGCGCGGGACTATGCCGATGCGGTGCTGGCGCTGCCCGCGCTGCAGGCTTGGGTGGCGGATGCGGTGACGGAAGCCGAGCGCATCGAGAAGTTCGATCTCTACGAATAAGGCAGTGCCAGGAAAAATCAAGTCATGAAACGCATCACGCCCAGCGGCTGGAAAACGATCCGTTTATTCGGGCTTTTGTTTTTGTTTATCGCGTCGTTCACGTTGCTTACCTATAGCTTGCGTGTTGAACTTTTGGCCGTGGTTGTGTGGTTGGGCGAGACGATACGAGAAGCACCTGTTTTAGGTGCCATCGTTTTCTTTATCGCCTCGGCCTGTTCGGTATTGTTTTTCTTCCTCTCCAGCGCGCTGCTTGTCCCTTCGGCTGTTCTGGCCTGGGGGAAGTGGCTGACCTTTTTGATTCTCTCGGTGGGCTGGTTGTGCGGATGGATGGCGGCGTATGCCATCGGCAGATTTTTTCACAACCGCGCGTTTGTCGAAAAGAAGATGAACGATCCGCACATCAAAAATTCCATCTTTCTGTCGGGAAAACTCCCTTTTTCGTTCGTGCTTATCGTTATCAGTTCGCTTCCAGCCGAGATCGCCGGGTATGCCCTGGGGGCGGTGCGATATCCGTTCCGGTCATTCTTCCTGGCGTTGGCACTGTTGGAAATTCCGTTTGCTTTTCTCATCGTATTTATCGGCGAGTCGTTCTTTCTTGAAAATGTCGGCCTGGTCGTCGGTCTCATGGTTCTCCTTCTTGGCATCTTTGTATGGGAAGTTAAAAACGCCCGGCGCATGAGACACCCTGCATAAACGAGCATTTCCCCGCAGATGCGGTGGGCGAGACGCTGGAGGGTGCGGCGCGCGACTCTGACGAAGCGATGCGGGCCCGGGGTGATCGAATCAGGGAAGCGAAGTGTTCGCCCAGGCACTATGATGACTTTTCCGGCCATTTCTTGTGGAGGGCTCATGAACCATTCTTTTTGCAGCGGGCGCGGGCGCCTGCACCGGTTCGGCGACTGAATCATGGCTGCCCCTGACGAAGTCGATCTGGCGCGGGCCACGGTTGCCGTGGGCACCCTCCTCGATGACATGCGGCTTTCCGCCCGCCTCTATGCCGTCGAACCCAGGGAGGGGAAGTGGGCGGTGATCGTGGAATGCGCCACCGGGTCTGGCTGGCAGCGCGTGGAACTGCGGGCAGGCCCCGAACTGCTGGCCGCGGTCAGCGGCGATGCAGCGGCCCGGGCGACCCTGCTCGCCCAATGGCAGGCGCATCTGGCCGACTGCAAGTACGACTGACGTCCCCGATGCGGTTGCTCAGGCCACGACCAGCAGTCCTACTCCCTTTATGGAAACGGGCTCAGGCGCGATATCTGGAAAATTGATCGTATCTGAACCGGTTTTCGTCATTTCAGCCTTTTTTGGCAAAAATATTCGGGCCTCTTTTATTCATGCACCCCTACAAGAATGCCTTGATGACCCGCATCGTCGTCGCGCGCGAAAGGGTTTTGGGCGCACCACCCAAACAGACCGAAACCAGCGGGTCTGTTTTTGCCGGTTTCAAGCAGGTGCTCAACAAGAGCGCACTGATCTTTGCACTCATCATCGCCGTCCTGTTCGTCATGATTTACTACCAGCAGCAGCGCTCGGCAGAGGCCGTTCGCTCGGTGGACCACACGCGGCAGGTCATCGCGTACATCGACGCACTACGCACGTATCTGCTCAACCTGGACAATGCAGTCCGCAAATACGCCGAGTCGCAAAACCCCGCCCACCTGGATCCCAGCCTGATCTGCCGCCAATCGTCGTGTCCCAGTGCCGGGCACCTGATTGCCCTGATCGGTGCTGACGGCGCCCGGGCTGCTCGCCTGGCGCCGCTGCCGGCGCTGCAATCGGCATTGGAAACCGGATTTGGCGCGCTCCAGCAACGCGCAGCGGCGGGTGGCGCCACGCCCCCGGAGCGGGAGCTTGCGGGATTCGACAAGTCCGCCATGGATCAGATCCACCGCATCCTGATCGAGACCGGACGGGAAGAACTGAACCAGCTGGAAACACGCGAAACGGCGCGGATTCAAGACCAGAACCTGATGTCGGCGCTGTTGGGAATAACCGGACTGTGGACGGGACTGGCACTGCTCGGACTGTACCGGGAAACCATTCGCCTGATCAGGGCGGGGATCAACGCCGAACAGACGATCAGGCAACTCAGTCTTCGCGACCCGCTGACGGGCCTTTTCAACCGGCGGTTCCTGCTGGAAAACGAAAAGCACCTGATCGCCGGCGCGAAGCGCTCAGGAAAACAGATGGCAGTCCTGGTCGTCGATCTGGACGAGTTCAAGGCGGTCAACGACACGCACGGGCATGCGGCGGGCGACCAGGTTCTGGTGACGTCTGCGGAACGGATGAAGGCTTTGCTCCGCGAGGCGGATGTGATCGCCCGTTTCGGCGGAGACGAGTTCGTCATCGTGCTGGGGCAGGTCGACGATGCGGAGGCTGCGCGTGAAGTCGCACGCCGCGTGGTGGACAGTCTGCGTCAGCCCATCCCGCTTGCCGGGGGGGGAGCAGCCCGGATCGGGGCGTCGGTGGGGATCGCAATGTGCTGCGCTGACAATGAAACGCTGAATACCCTGCTGAAGAGAGCAGACGCGGCGCTGTACGCGGCGAAACGTGACGGCAAGAACACCTTCCGTGAGGCCGACGCTTCGGGCGTGTAAAGCCGCACTCGCCATGGGACGCCGGGACCACTATCACGTCTACGTGATCGAACTGTCGAAAGACGTTCTGTACGAAGGCCGGTTCAGGAAGGCCAATCCCGGCTACGTCACGGGCAAGCCGTGCATTTACGTCGGCATGACGGGGCTGGATCCCGACGTGCGCTTCGACAAGCACAAGGCCGGCATCCAGTCCAACCGCTTCGTCAAGGAATTCGGTCTGCGCCTGCTGCCCGAACTGTACGAACTCTATGGCCCGCTGGCGTATGACGATGCGCGCACCCTGGAGGTGGAGCTGGCGATCGATTTCCGTGAAGCCGGGTACGGGGTTTGGCAGGCGTGAGCAGGATGCCGCCGGTGAATTATCCCCCTGCCTGCGCCCCCCTTAGCGCGCCCGCGCCCGGGCGAGCCTGGCCTTCAACTCCGGCATGATGGCGGCGGCGGCCTTCTCGCCTTCCAGGACGGCCAGGTGCCGGCCTTCGAAATCGGTGCTGCTGACCGCCGCCGTCTTCGGCCGGATCACCAGGTCCGCATCCTCCAGCTCGTGGCGGCTGATGGCATGGCCCATGATGGAGAAGGTCTGCAGCAGCACATCCAGGGTGCCGGTGAGCTTGTCCCGGCGGTTCACGTTGGAGATGTCCACGGCGATGACGAAGTCCGCCCCCATGCTGCGCGCGGACTGGGCCGGCACCGGCGAGGTGAGGCCGCCGTCGACGTAATCGCGGCCGCTGATCGCGACGGGCTGGAACATCCCCGGCACGGCGCTGGAGGCGCGCACCGCGGTGCCGGTGTCGCCGCGGCGGAACAGCACCAGCTCGCCGCTTTGCAGATCGGTGGCCACCACGCCCAGGGGTTTGGGCATCTTCTGGATGGTCAGGTTCTTCACCTTCTGGTTGATGAAATCCTGCAGGGCCTCGCCCTTCAGCACCCCCCGGTTGGGCAGAGTCCAGTCCGCCAGCATGTCCTCCTCCATCTGCAGCGCCAGGTTCTGCAACTCGAAGCCGCTCATGCCCGAGGCGTAGAGCGCTGCCACCACGGAACCCGCGCTGGTGCCCACCACGATGTCCGGCACGATGCCCTGGGCCTCCAGCGCCTTGATCACGCCGATGTGGGCAAACCCCCGCGCCGCGCCGCCGCCCAGCGCCAGCGCGATCTTGAGCGGCGGCTTGGGCGCCGGGACGGGAATGGGTGGTGCCGGGGGAGTGGCCGCACAGGCGGAAAGCAGGGCGGCGATCAGGAGCAGGGTCAGACGGTGCATGAAAAAATCGATCTCGGGTTGGATACGGGACGTATGGACGGGCGATCGAACCGCAGGTTCAACTCTGCCCTGAAGTTGGGGCTGGCATTCTGCCGGCGGATGCCGGGGCAATATTACCTGCCCAGGCCGGTTTATTTCGTCAGCGCCATGAACATCTTGGGTGACTTTTGGCTACGGCCGCCGCTTCGCAGCTTAACGTTCGCTCCACTCACGTGAGCCTGCGCCGAAAGCTGCCCTTCATGGCACTCACTTGGTGAGTGCCATGAAAAGCGCAGGCAGCTTTTCCGGCAGCCGCTCGATGTGGTCGATGACGGTGAACTGGCGGCCGAAGATGTCGCCGACGTATTCATCGGCCTTGGGATCGAGGCTGATGCAGTAGGAGAAGATGCCCTGCTGGTCGAGTTCCTTGACGGCCTGGCGGGCGTCTTCGACGAGCAGGCGTTCGTCGTGGGTGTCGACGTCGGACGGACGGCCGTCGGTGAGGATCAGCATCAGCTTCTTGTCGGCCGAACGCGCGCCGAGGTAGTGCGCGGCGTGGCGCATCGCCGCGCCCATGCGGGTGGAGTAGCCCGCTTCCATCGCGGCCAGCCGCGCCTTGACGTCGTCGTTCCAGTGTTCGCTGTAGCCCTTGATGTGCAGGTAGCGCACGTCGTGGCGGGTGTTGGAATGGAAGCCGGCGATGGCGAACGGGTCGCCCAGCTTCTCGATCGCCCAGGCCAGCAGCGAGACCGCTTCCTGGCTCAGTTTGAGGATGGTCTGGTCGCTGCCTGCGGCCTTTTCGTTCAACGATTCTGACATATCCAGCAGCAGCATGACGGCGA
>JAJXTJ010000137.1 GCA_021783895.1 Pseudomonadota bacterium
ACTATCAGGATTTCATTGGCATTGGCGCTCCTGATTTCAGGATGCGCCAATTCTCCGCCACACCGGCAGAAAATTGCCGCCAGGAAACGCCTCGCCCCTGACTACCTGTCGAGGCGGGGCTCCGCCATTACCTCGACGCGGAAAAGCGGGATTCTGGCTGAACGATACGGTCGGCGTGACGCCAATCATGCCGTCTTCTGAGGACACAATTTCCTTATGATTGTCTTGGATGAATCGGCTGAAGGTGGCACAGCCGGTCGTCGTCCATAGGCAGAGACCGGCCACGCCACCCTGGTTGCTGGTCCAGTCATCGCGGGTGATGCAACTACAAATCCGCGATTATGAGGAAGATCATCTAATCGTCTTTTCTATTCCCCAATTCGGAGATAACCATGCAAGACCTACATGAAACCTGGATCGCAATAAAACTCGGCGGAATAATGATTATGCCATTGTCGTTGCTGGCGATCATCGCCTTGGCCATCATGCTTGAGAAGGCATTTATCTACTGGCATTACGCCCGTCTTCCACTTGACTTTCTCAACCTCGCCGAGACTTATGGCTTCGCCTGGGAAGAGCTGGAGAAAAAACTTTACGACTTGAATGACCGCCATTACTTCAGGCGGTTTTTCGAGGTGATCATCGCCAACCGGCGGCGTCCCACATGGTGGACAGAATCCCGTGCTGCGGACGAAGCCCAGTTGATCGAAACATCCCTTGCACGCAGGTTGTGGGTATTGGAAACCATCGTCACTGCCGCGCCCTTGCTCGGGCTCATGGGAACCATTGGCGGAATGATGAATGCCTTCAAGATCATTGGCGGCAGTGGCATTGTAAATCCTACCGGGGTGACGGGAGGCGTGGCCCAGGCACTCATTGCAACGGCAATCGGCTTGTTGATCGCGCTGATTGCCTTGTTCGGATTCAATTATTTCTCTCGCGTGCAATCGCAAATAATGGACGAAATGGAACGCCTCGGCACACGCCTGATCGATCATATCCGGCTGGACCAACAGGGTGACGCCCATGAAGCTGCGTAAACCCAGGACTTATCGCAAGGGGCGCATCGAAATCATCCCGATGATCGACGTGATGTTCTTCTTGCTGGCGACATTCATGCTGTCTTCATTGTCGATGCAGAACCTCGATTCGCTGCAAGTGAATCTACCCCAGGGTAAAGCTGAAAAGCTCAACGCTGACAAACCGGTAACCATGACGCTGACAGGCGATAGCAAAATCTTTATCAACCGGACCCCGGTGACCTTGCAAACCCTGGCCGCCACGCTCGGGCCGCTGCTGACCAATTCGCAACAAAGCGTAATCGTGTCGGCGGATAACGTTGCGCCACAGGGCGTCGTGGTACAGGCCATGTTGCAGGCACGGGCTGCCGGCGCCCGGAAATTCTTGATCGCGGTAAAACATGAGTAATGTCGTAAGCGTGCCCGATTTCCATTCACGGAATATTCGGACCGCCATATGCGGGAACTGTGGCAAGGTTGTGCGCATCAGTGTGTCCGATTCCCGATCAAGGGAAATCAGGCTCTGGTGGCCGGTGCCGCTGGCGGTAATCATCTGGCTGGTGATTATTTGGAAATTCGGTAATTTCGTCACCGCTCCCAAGGTCGAAATGGTCGTGTCTGCACCCATAGAAGCAAACTTTGTAGAATTGCCCGAAGTGGCGCCAACCAAAAGTCCGAACGTTCAGCCAAAACCCCTGCGCAAGCACGCACGCAAGCCCATGATAAAACATCGTCCCGATGCGTCACCCCGTACTGTCACCGCAGCAGCCCGGCCCGTGACCGCCCCCGCACCTGTACCCACTTTGGCGCCCCCGACGGACATGTTGTCCTACGTTAACGCGGCCAGAGAGCGTCGTCGTGCCGCCGAGATGTCTGCTGAACGCGAAAATGCCGATGCAAGAGCTAACGAACGCGAGCCCTCTGCCGACGAGATCAGAATGGCGAACATCAGGCGCAATCTCCAGCCGCAAGGCACGAACGGCGTGTTTCAAATTATCCGCATGGGTAATCGGACGGGTGAATTTTCGTTTCGTGGCTGGACTAAAGACTTCAGCAATGGCAGGCGCGAATTAATCGAAGTCGATGCGGGTCCAGATGGTGATGTGGAGCGGGCAATCGTACACAGCATGATTGAGCTGATTCGCAAATATTTCAAAGGTGATTTTAATTGGGAATCGCAACGCCTCAATCGTGTGGTCATCCTGTCTGCACGTATCGAGGATAACGCGGGGCTGGAAGATTTTTTGATGCGCGAGTTTTTTGGCGCTGGAGCTTGACGCGTCAGGAGTCGGACCCGTGGCGCGCAAGGTGAATCTTGCCCTGGCTGCGGTCAAAATTAGCCACGTTGCCCACCAGATCCTTGCCCAGCAGGACTCTGATGCTGATGTCCCAGCGCAGATCCTTTGAGGCCGGAGCAATGCCGGGTTGCCCGGGCAAAATCAAAGCCAGCGACTGCGCCTGTTCCCGATAGCCGGTGCGATATTGCACCTGCGACGAGGCCACATGGAAAGGTTTCTGGTTGGTCAGGCGCGCACTGGAATAACCTTCCTTATTGAGGAAGCCCTTCACCTTTTTCGCCATGCCCGTCACACCGTTGCCATTGGAAACCTCGATCCTGTACGGTCTGGCAATCGGGGCTGCTGCTCGCGCCGACCGGACCACCTGGACACGGCTTTCCGATGCCGGAACCGTTTTCTGCACAGACAGTGCAGAAACCATGTCCCGCTCTTTAACATGAGGCTCGCGAAGCGAGACCCCGTCCTTCCCTCCCTTTGGGAGAAAGCCAGGAGAGAGGGAAGCGATCGTGGCGAATCGCTGTTTCATCATCTGGGTAGGCGGTTCGCCACGACCGTTAGGCTGCACGGATGCCTGCTGGAGCGGTTTGGCAGCGGACGCCACCTGCACTTGCACTACCGCCCGCTCGCGCAGTTCATACACGTTGGGCGCAAGCTGTACGGCCTGGATGCTGCTTTCCACCAGTGGAACTGTCTTCCGCGCAGCCTGCGTGATCACGCCCCAGTCCTTTGGCAACGCCAGCGCCTGCTGCGCTTCATGAGTCACCGGCGGTACATTCTCGGCAAATCGCAGTTTGGCTGCCTGGGACATGATCTGCACCGCTTTCTCCCTGTCGCCCGCCTTGCCCAGCGCCAGCGCCAAGTTGGTATGCGCCGCCTGGTTGGAGGGCTCCAGGGCAACCGCCCGCTCCAGCTCACTTGCCGCCTCGGCATAAAAACCGCTCAAGTACAGGGCATAGCCCAGATTGTTGCGGATATGGGCGGCATTCGGCGCCTGCTTCACGGCCAGCCTGAACTGCTCAAGCGCCTCCTGCTGCCTGCCCTGCGTGGCGTAGATCACACCCAGCCCGTTGCGCGCCTCGGCAAACGTGCCATCGATAACCAGCGCCTTCTGGTAGGCAACTCTCGCCTGATCATAGCGATTCTGCCCCTGGTAGTAGCGTCCCAGTTGGTAATAGGCATCCGGCGTCCCGGTGGAATGCCGGACATTGAATGCCGGCTTGATACTCCACGCCTCGCTGTCGGAGGTTTTCTGATAAGTAGCGCAACTGCTCAGCAGAGGAATAATGGAAGCAGCGGATAAAATCATGCGGCCGGTTTTCATGGTTTAGCTCCTTTTGAGAATACTAGGGCATCGTCGGTACCCCACCGGCCAGCACCGGCAACAGCGTACGGAATATGGTGATAAAGGGGGGGCCGAGCAACACCACCATCAATGCGGGAAAAACACAGAAGAGCAAAGGAAAGAGCAGCTTTACCGGAATCTTGGCGGCCGCTTCTTCTGCTCGCAAGCGGCGTTTGCTACGCAAGCTTTCGGAATGTATCCGCAGGGAGTCCGCCACGCTGGTGCCGAAACGGTCAGACTGCACCAGCAAAGCCACCAGCGAGTCTATTTCTGTCACCCCCGTGCGCACGGCCAGGTTGCGCAACGCCCTTTCCCGGCTGCTGCCGGCGCGCATTTCCAAGCTGACCATATGCAGTTCCTCCGCCAGAGTGATGCTTTTTAGCCGTATTTCCTCGCCCACCCTGGTCAGAGCGGCATCCAGCGCCAAGCCCGCCTCCACACACACCGTCATGAGATCCAGGGCATCGGGGAAACTCTCAAAAATTTCCCGCTGCCGGTTCTTGATACGCCACACCAACCAGATATTTGGCAAAAAATAGCCCAGTGCAGCGACAGCGACTAGCGAAAAAAGCACCATGATCGACTTGCTTTCATGCTCTCCGAAAAAGCTGAAATAAAGCACCAGCAGTGCAGGAAAAGCCAGGGCCAGCAGGGTCTTGGCGGCGAAGAACACCACTGGCGCCGCAGGATAACGGTAGCCCGCGTTCATGAAACGAACGCGCAGATTGGAGTTTTCCCACCCTTCCTGCGGCAAGGCCAGTTTGGCGAGCGGACCGCTCAGTTGAACGACCCGCTGAACCCAGGCCGGCGCCGCTTGCATCGGTACGTCCGGATGCTCCGCCACGACCCCCTCCAGACGTTTCCGTATCGGGTGCGCGCCTAATTGCAGCAGGACGGCCAAGGCAACCCCGAACACCGCCAGGAAAACCACCAACAAATAAACGAGTTGCGTTGTACTCATGATTTATCCACCCAATAAAGTTCCGGGTTCATACGTGAATCTTGATTACGCGACGCATCCAGTAAACCCCAAGGACCATCATCACCAACATGATCCATAACATTTTCACGCCAAGCGGATCAGCCCATAAAATGCTCATGTATTTTGGGTTGATAATATAGAGGATCAAAGCCAGGGCGAAAGGTAGTAGCCCCAGTATCCATGCCGATAAACGGCCCTCGGCGGCAAGCACGCGAATCGACCCCATCAGCTTCAGGCGGGCACGGACCAGCGCGCTGATGCTGTCCAGCAGTTCCGTCAGATTGCCG
>JAJXTJ010000138.1 GCA_021783895.1 Pseudomonadota bacterium
TTTATTGCTGGCATCTTTAATTTGGATACGATCAGGTTCAATTCATTAACGGATACGACAAGCCCCGTACGATTGAAAAACCTCGGAGGCAGAGCAGGTAACTGCTAATGAGAACAGAGGACCGTCAAAAAAGTTCCGCACTTTTTTTGCCATCGAAGTCGTGGCAGTTTTCTTAAGGGCTCAGCGATTCCTTCGTCCTGTACTCGTGCCCGCCAGTTCCGGCTGGTGCGAGGGTTAATGATAAGAACGGGACACATTCTGGATACATAAGGGGCGTAAAATGAAAACCGGCGAATCGAAATGTCGGCCTGATGCAACGAAATCCCGGCACATGGGTCAAAATCTGTTCGGCGCCAACAATTGGGTTGCCTTTTACACGCCACCAGCGGATTATTCGGTGGCTTGTTATGGAGTACCGATGAAAATGAAATTGCTGTGGATAGTATTTTTTGCATTGGCGACGGTCGCGCAGGCTGCATCGCCAGATTTGGGAACGCAGCTTCCTCCGGCGTTGACGCCAACGCAGCAAGAGCCGCAGGCGGCGTACCTGGCGGCCAAGTTGCTGACTCGATACCACTACAAGGCGATGTCGCTCGACGATGCCATGTCGGAGAAAATTTTCGACCGTTATCTGAAGTCGCTTGATCCCGAGAAGCTCTTTTTTGTTCAAACCGACATTGACCAACTGGCCGTCGATCGCACCAAGCTCGACAACGCCATCATCGAAAAAAACCTCAGCATTCCCTTCGCCATTTTCAATCTCTATGCGCGGCGAGCGTCTGAGCGATTTACCTACGCCCGCAGCTTGCTCAAGAAGGGGTTTGATTTTCGCCGGGAGGAAAGCTATCAGTACAAACGGGAAAAAGAAGCCTGGCCGAAATCCGAGCTGGAAATGCACGATCTGTGGCGCAAGCTGGTCAAGAATGACTGGCTACGGCTCAAACTCGCCGGGAAGGACGACAAGAGCATCGTCGAGACTCTCGATAAACGTTATGACAATTCCTTGAAGCGCATCGGCCAGGTAAAGAGCGAAGACGTCTTCCAGATATTCATGAACGCCTACACCATGGCCATTGATCCCCATACCAACTACATGGGACCCCGGGCAGCGGAGAACTTCGACATTTCGATGAAACTCTCCATATTCGGGATAGGCGCGGCGCTTGAGGAGAAAGATGGCTACACCACGATCAGGGAACTCGTGCCGGGCGGTCCTGCAATTCTCTCGGGCCGCCTGAAAATCGGCGACCGCATCGTCGGCGTTGCTCAGGGCAAAAACGGCGCCATGGTGGACACTCTGGGCTGGCGCACGGACGATACCGTTGCGCTGATTCGCGGCGCGGCCGACTCGGTGGTACTGCTCGACGTGCTTCCCGCGGAAGCCGGCCCGGATGGCAAACACAAGCTGGTTTCACTCATCAGGAAAAAGATCAGTCTGGAAGAACAGGCGGCCAAAAAATCCGTCCTCTCCGTGATTGACGGGAAGACCACTCTTCACGTCGGCGTAATCTCGCTTCCCTCCTTCTATCAGGACTTCGATGCCCGACAAAAAGGCGACCCGAATTTCAAGAGCGCGACCCGTGATGTAGCTCGCCTGTTGGGCGAGTTGAAAAAAGAAAAGGTCGATAGCGTACTGATCGACCTGCGCAATAACGGCGGCGGTTCACTGGCGGAAGCAGTTGAACTTACCGGCTTATTTGTCGGCAAGGGGCCGGTGGTGCAACAGCGCGACGCAAATGGCAATGTCACCGTGGAGAGCGAAACCAAGACCGGGGCCTCTTGGGATGGCCCCCTTGGCGTCCTGATTAACAGGGGTTCGGCATCTGCCTCGGAGATTTTTGCCGCTGCAATTCAGGATTACGGTCGCGGGTTGGTGATCGGTGAGCCGAGCTTTGGCAAAGGCTCCGTGCAAACCGTGATCGATCTCGATCAGTACGCCAAAAACGACAAGCAACGATTCGGCGAACTGAAATTGACCATTGCCCAGTTTTTTCGCATCAATGGCGGCACCACGCAACTACGCGGCGTGACGCCCGACATCAGTTTTCCCTCGGCATCCGATGTGAAAAGCTTCGGCGAATCCAGCTTCGACAACGCACTCCCCTGGGTGCAGATCAAGGCGGTCGACTATTCGCCGGTTGGCGATTTAAAATCTCTGCTGCCTATCCTGCGGAGACGCCATGAAGCCCGTATGAAGGACGACAAGGACTTTCGCTACCGGCAGGAAGACATCGCCGAATTCAATCTCCAGCGCAAGAAAAACCAGGTCTCGCTGAACGAAGCCGAACGACGCAAGGAACGGGATGCCCTGGAGGCACGGCTGAAATCCCGCGAAACACAGAAAGATGCCAATAAGAGCGCTCATGCGGCGAATGCAGGCCAGAAGTCCTCGCGGTTGGAGGGCAAGGAATTTCGTGACGACGGCCTGTTGGCCGATGAGCGCAATATCGCCAATGAACTGGCAGCCGAGAAAGCGCGCAAAAATGCCAAAGACATACTGCTGAACGAAGCCGCCCAAATTCTTGGTGACGAAGTGGGTCTGCTGAAGCCCAGCGCCAGGTTTGCGGCCCGTGTCAAGCCGGGCTCCCCTTTGGCCCCCGATCAAAAGCACGGGGTGGTCGCGGCTGGCACCGGCATCTGATAATTTGTTTTTTTGTTCCCAAGGAGAGTTTTAATGAAGGAAATCACCCGGCGCGGTCTGGCCGGATCTATTGCGTTTTCGCCTCGCCTACTGGCTTCCGTGGCGCTGGTGCTTTTTTCGCTGGCCGCGCGTTGCGAGTCCGTGGGCGCGGCGGATGCGGCGACGAGCTTGCCGGTGGTGCGCGCCACCCTGGACAACGGCTTGCGGGTCATCGTGGTGAAAAATCCCCTGGCACCGGTAGTGACCACCCAGATCAACTACCTGGTTGGGTCGAACGAAACCCCGGCGGGATTTCCCGGCACGGCGCATGCACTGGAACACATGATGTTTCGCGGCAGCCCCGGCCTGTCGGCGAACCAGCTCGCTGCCGTCTCGGCGGACATGGGCGGCATGTTCGACGCCAACACCCAGCAGAACGTGACGCAGTATTCCTTCACCGTGCCGGTGCAGGACCTGGACCTGGCGCTGCGCATCGAAGCCATCCGCATGCGCGGGCTACTCGGCGGCGACAAGCTGTGGGCCAAGGAACGCGGGGCCATCGAGCAGGAAGTGGCGCAGGACTTGTCGAGCCCCGAGTATGTCCTGTACACCGAATTGCTGGCCCATTTGTTCAAGGATACGCCCTACGCCCACGACGCATTGGGTAGCCGCCCGTCCTTCGAGCGGACGACCTGGGCGATGCTAAAAAATTTCTATCGTACCTGGTACACACCGAACAATGCCGTCCTGGTGATCGTCGGCAACGTCGATCCTGATCGGGCGCTGGCCCTGGTGCGCAAACGTTTCGGCGGCATTCCGGCCAAGCCGCTGCCGCCGAGACCGGACGTCGTCTTGCACCCGGTCGTGCCGGACAGCCTGAAGCTCGCGACCGACCATTCCTACGGACAGGTGGTACTGGCCTTTCGCATGCCCGGCCTCGACAGCCCGGACTTCGCCGCGTCACAGGTGCTGGCGGACGTTCTCTCCAGCCAGCGGAGCAGCCTGTATGCGCTGGTGCCGGAAGGCAAGGCGCTGGGCACCGGTTTCTCGCTCAATGCCCAGCCCCGCTCCGGCATGGGTTATGCGGCTGCGTTTTTCCCCAAGGACGGCGATGCCGCCGCCCTGCTCAAGACCCTGCGCGGCGTGCTGGCTGATGCCGCCGAAAATGGAGTCCCGACTGACTTGGTGGAGGCTGCCAAGCGCCATGAAGTGGCCGATATGGAGTTGGGCAAGAACTCCACTGGCGGTCTGGCCAGCCTCTGGTCCCAGGCGGTGGCAGCGGAAGGTCGCAACTCGCCCGAGGACGATATCGACGCCATCCGCAAAGTCACGGTCGAGGACGTCAACCGGGTGGCTCGCTCCTACCTGAACGAAGCGCAGGCGGTGTCCGCGATCCTGACGCCGGAATTGTCCGGCAAGCCGGTCGCCTCGGCGGGCTTTGGTCGCAAGGAATCGTTCGGGGGCGGCCCGGCTCATGCGGTAAAGCTGCCCAAGTGGGCGGAGCACACGGTCAAGCGCCTCGCCATCCCGCCGAGCACGGTGCATCCGATAGTGACCGTGCTGCCCAACGGGCTGAAACTGATCGTCCAGCCGGTAGCTGTCAGCAATACAGTGAGCGTATACGGTCGAATCCGTAATCGGTCCGAGCTCGAATCGCCCAAGGGGCAGGAAGGGGTGAACGAGGTGCTTTCCCGCCTGTTTTCCTTTGGCACCGTCGCACAGGATCGGCTGGCCTTCCAGAAGGCCCTCGACGACATCAGCGCCAACGAAGCGGCGGGCGCCGATTTCGCTCTCCAGGTGCCCGCCGAATATTTCGACCGGGGCGTGGCGCTGCTGGCCGAGAATGAGCTTCATCCGGCCTTGCCGAATGAAGCCTTCGAAACCGTCAAGAGCCAGATCGCGGCGGCGGTGGCGGGACGGTTGCAAAGCCCGGGTTATCTGGCGAGCCGCAGCCTGATCGCGGCGCTCTTTCCGAAAACCGATCCCACTTTGCGCCAGGCCACGCCCACCACGGTTTCGGCCTTGACCCTGGACGATGTGAAGGCGTATTACGCCAAGGTGTTTCGCCCCGACCTGAGCGTGATCGTGGTGATCGGGAACGTCGATCCTGAAGCCGCCAGGAATGTCATCGCCAAATATTTCGGCGCCTGGCAGGCCGACGGCCCGAAACCGGAAACCGAACTGCAAGCCGTGCCGCCAAGCGTAGCTTCGGTCGTTGCAGTTCCCGACGCCAGCCGGGTTCAGGACAACGTAACCGTGGCTGAAACCGTCGGCATCCGGCGCACCGACCCGGATT
>JAJXTJ010000139.1 GCA_021783895.1 Pseudomonadota bacterium
GCCCAAAACCTGATCGATACGTCGCGCACACCGGGTACGGCAAGGGCCATGCGGGGTTCATCATCAACCTCATATCCAAGTGGGCGAGCGGCCATACGGCAGGCTCCGAGCGGGTCACTTCACTTCAGGTGCGCCGGGTTTCGCAAACTGCTCTCATGGGTTTTCGAGGATCCCCTGAGTGTCTTCATAATCGACTCAATACGCTCGCGGTAGCGCATGCCAGATGTGCGCCAGCCGATCCGTCTCCTCACTGCAATGCTCGCCGCACGCCCCATCTGCCGGCCCAGATCCGGATCGTCGAGCAGCTCGGCCATGCATGCTGCCGCATGTCCGGAATCGGCATCCGCCCATTCCTGGGATTCCGCAAATGGGTATTCCCCAGACCTGACCGGTACCAGCGAATAATCAATCAGATATGCCGTGGCGTCGTCCATGAAATCGAGATTCCCGGAATAACGGGTGGCGATCACTGGCTTGCCGAGGTACATCGCTTCCGCCAAGCCACGCCCAAAACCCTCCGAACGATGCAGCGACACAAAGCAATCGCAAAGACGCACCAGATTCTTGGTGTCATTATCGTCCATTGAGCGATTGATCAGCACGACAGAATCCCGCAGATCGGACAGGCTGTCCTGCAACTGTGTCAATGCTTCTGGCGCCGCTTCCCCGCCATGGACCTTGATCACCAGATATGCATTCGACGCCGGGCGTTGCAGGCGTAATTGACGGAAGGCGCGGATCACAGCCTGTGGATTCTTGCGCGCTGCAAACGAGCGAAAGTCGAAGAAAAACAAAAATGCATATGCCGATTCGGGTATACCGAAGTAACGGCGTGAACGAAACGATGACAACATCACTTCGCTGGCTAATGTTACGCGTACGACCAGTTTCGTCACTACTGGAATCAATGCAGCGTGAACAAACGCACTTGGTGCCCAGATTTCGTCGAAGCGATCCAGTTGCCTTGCCCAATCATGCGGATAACGTGATAGCTCCCAATTCGGATAGACAATGTTGTAAGAATGTTTGGGGAGCATATCGGCCAGAGTAGCTAATGCTAACTCCACTTCATCGCCATTGATATGAAAAATGTTAATCGCAGCGGGTGTGTTGCGTAAGTGCGGCTCAAATTCTCTATGCGCATCTGCATCCGGCTTGTAATAGCCGTATAAATCAAGCAGCGTGGGTGTAGCAGCTACCGCACGCAAGGCGCGAAAAGAGCAGCGCACATTCTCGCCACACCCGATCGGCGCGAAGAGATGACCGATAAGGCAAACATTGGAGAACGAATACGTGGCATACATCGCGTGACTCACCCTAGACTGTAACGGTCATAACGCATCAAGTGTGCAGCTTCGCACGCATTGGCGTGGGCTTGCAAATAGGCATGTCCAAAACGCTGATCTGGCTCGAGATATGCGCCCTCGGCCCACTCGTTCCAGGCATTAATAAACACCAGGCGCTCGTCACCACTAAATTGTTGCTTGGTCCTCTCAATAGCAGTTTCCAGCCACGCCTGGAATGCTCCGGGTGTAGTATGCTCAAAGCAGTAACTGTTGTTCTGTCGGCGTGCCGTGTTATCCCAGCCAGTTGTCACACCGAGGAAACGCTTATAGGCAGGTAACTCGCGTGTTGCATAGCGTACCGCCAGATCGCGATAATCCGCCACCGCACCTTGAAAGTTCGGGTTGAGGAGTGGCGCTGCTAGTGGGTACGGTTCGGCCATACCGTGTGGTGGAAACTCTATGGCGGCATCACAGCCTACATGTTCCGGTCGTATCCCTGCGGACACCATCTCGAAGGATTCGACATGCGCGATGTAAATATCGCCAATACCTTCATCGCGGCAGACTTGCCGCCATAATGAGGCCGTACGTTTGAAATCCGGAAACAATGTAACCCGGTATACTATAATCAATGGCCGTCCACCAATCTGGATGTAGTGCGCGCTGCGAAAATATCGAATCAGATCGCGAATCACTGCTTCGTCATCCTGATCCGAATGCTTTTGTGCGATCAGCACCTCGTGATCTTCGCCGTCCCAGCGGCGCGTCCAGTTTTCATTCGCCCAGCACAGGCAAAATGGAAATGCCGGGCGCTTATTTGCCAGCATGGTCTCGATCGGCCGCTCCAGAAGGCGGTGTCCCGCAAACCAGTAATAATAATAACAAAAACCACCGAGTCCGTAGCGCTGCGCTAAGGCAGCTTGTTTCTCCATTACCTCGGACACGCGTAGATCGTAGTAGCCTAGATCGGCCGGCAACCGCGGTTGGTCATGACCAACAAAATTGGGGCGCGCCTTGACGACATTGGTCCATTCGGTAAATCCAGCGCCCCACCACAGATCGTTTTCGGCAATCGGATGGAACTGGGGCAGGTAAAATGCGATCGTACGAACGCTGTCCAGGCGATCAAGGTCAGCCTGCCAGCGCGAAGAAAAAGTCGTCAAATTGCGCGCAATGCTACGGAGCTTGTAGTCGCCGGGGATCGAATCTGCCGTGGTACTTAAACGGTGAATCACCGTCGCATTGGCACAGTAGATCGTCCGCTTGCCTTCGGCACGCAGACGCAGGCACAGATCCGAATCTTCGCAGTAAGCCGGCGCGAAGCGTTCGTCGAAGCCGCGCAAACGATCGAAATCAGCAGTCCGCAGCAGCAGGCAAGCGCCACTGCAATAATCGACATCACGGCTGTATTGATAGCGCGGCGATTGCGGCAAGTCATTAAGCCCGATCATTTCTGAACAACCATCCCGCAGCAGTCTCGCACCCGCTTCCTGCAGCCAGCCGCTGGGATACACGACACGTGGCCCAACCGCTCCGATATCCGGGCTGGATTCCAAGCAGTCGACCAATGCGCGAAGCCAGCCAGGCGTGACTTGAATGTCGTTGTTCAACAGCAACAGCAGGCGGCCTTTCGCGTGCCGGGCCGCTGTATTGCAGTTGCGTAAAAACCCGAGATTCACCGGCTGGTTGACCAGACGCAAGTTCTGGATCGTCGTCAGCAGTTGCCCTGTCGCATCGGTCGAGCCGTCGTTGGCAATAAGCACCTCGAAAGTCGGGTCTTTAGCGCTGGCATGGGCGGCGATCGAGGCGAGGCATTCAAGCGTGGTACTCAGGTGATTGAACACCGGAATCAAGATCGTGACCTCCGGCTGCGCCGGCGCCAATGGGAGCAGTATCTTCGCCGCCGCCTCCCCAACCCGGCCCGGCTCGATGGAGACCATCGGATACGGTGCTGGATTCATGTTCTCCCGTTGCCGTTGTCGCATGCCATCGATGCGTGCACGTACCGTCTGATAGTCCAGCCATTCGCGTGTACCGTCTGCGCGCCAGACTTCCTGGAACCCCGCAGCAACGACGGTGAATCCGGGCGAAGGATCCGCTTGCATTGAAGCGGGCGTGCCGGAAGGCCGGCACTCGGCATCCTGCCCGTGTGTCCGCTGATAGGCTTGCCAGCGGCGATAGGGGGCTGTGCTGGCAAACACTCGTCCGGTCGAGCGAAAAAACCAGTTTTTCAGTTCGCGCTTGCGCTTGCCGGAAACCGGTATCGCGCGATAAAAACGCTCGACCAACGCTCCGAAACGCCCACGCCACGGTGAACGTACAGATCCCGTATGACCGATCGAATGAGCAGGCCCAGTGCGCAGCGCAGCCGCCGACCCGCCTTGAACCATGTGTTTCGGTGCCGCGCCTGCATCATTTGCAATTTCGACACCGCGCGTGACTGGCTGTGAAAAAATGCGATGGACAAATTGCAGGGGCCGGGCGAAGTGCGTTTGCATACGGTGACGTTTCAGACCCGCTTGCAGTACTCCCCATTCACCACGCAGGACACGGGCAATGACACGCAATGGCCTCGTGATCGCCCATGATCTCGATCGGAACACCTGATCGAGTGCGTCCCGCAACCGCTCAATGTGCTCCCGCTGGCGATCAAAATCCTGCCGTAGTGCGACAACCTCGGCGTTGCGATCCTGCAGCTCGCGATCCAGTGAATGCGCCAACGCTGTGACGCGCTCGTGTTCGCGTTGCAACTCACCCAATTGCGTTCGAGTGGACCGCAATTCGTTCTCGAGCTGTTGGGCCCGATACACGGCTTCATCGATACGGCGCCGGGCACTGTCCTCAGCCTGACCGAAACGGGCACGCTCGACCTGCAGGTACTCGGCTGCCGCACAGGCGAGCGGCTCGCGCAAGCTATGCGCAAGTGCTGCATTCGCAGCAACTGCCAGACGTTTGAAATCCAGTTCAGGGGCGTCCAGCACCAGGTGCACCCTGCCGCTCTGAAAATGCGCCGGATCGAAAGCACCATCAGGTCCAGTACGCGCAGGATGCAGGAAAGCGTCGATGCGCTCCATGGCCTGCTCGCTCCAATCCATGCTCAAGGTGAATGCCGATTCGAGCCGCTTCAGTTCGGTTTGCCAGTCCTGCAGCAAGCGCGAGTAACGCAATTCCGCGCGCCGGTTGCGCGCACTGCCGCGTATGGCTTCGACGGTATAACGGCACCACAAGGCCTCGCCCAATGCAGCGGGAATCGCATTGCGCTCGTGCAGCGAACGCGCTGTCTCCATGGGTTCACGCAGTACGATCAGCGCGCAAGGTTCGATACCAAGACTGCGCAAGACGCGCTCCCACAGCGGCACGAACAGGCACAAACGCGGATCCTTGACCGCCCACAGCGGCGCATCGGAAAACTCGGACTGGATCAATTGCAGGATCTGCTGCTCAGCGTGCTGCGCCGCTGCACTATGCAACCACTCTGCTGGCAGAGGCCGGAAATCATCCCAACTGCGCCCCAGATTCCCCAGCAATCGATCATGGATCTCGACCGCATCGAGATGTTCCCAAAAGCCCGTCGGATTGTCGGGCGCCGGCGGCATCAGCCGCGATCC
>JAJXTJ010000140.1 GCA_021783895.1 Pseudomonadota bacterium
GGCCCGGTCCTGGGCAGCTGGCTGGAGGGCACGGCACCGGCTTTTGTTCTGGATGGCGGTAAATCGCCGGCGCTGTTGTCGGTGGGCGGGACGACAGGCTGGAAGGAGTATACGGTGGTTATTCCCGCCGCACAGATTCCACCCAATGCGAAAGCGTTGCAGATTTACCTGCGCCACGACACCCAGCCGGAACCTAAAGGGACCGCCTATTTCGACGATTTGTCCATTGAGCGGTTGCCGGCAGGAAACCTTGCTCCGGGCCGGATTATTCTGAACGGCGGTTTTGAAGCGGGCAAGGCGCCCTGGTGGGGCGATGGGGACATCATCAAGGATAACGTCGCCGAAGGGCGCTCGGCACTGCGCATCAAAGCGGGATTTGCCGCTCAGGATAAGCGCCCTGTCGAAGGAGGCAAACGCTATCGGGTGAGCATGCAGATACGCTCCAACGGTGCGCCCGACGGCTCGGTATTTGTCCAGTTGAGTTTTCGGGGGACGGGGGTCGATGCCGGATGGCGCGGGCCGGAGCAGGTTAATCTGGATTCAGGGGCGGAGGCGGCGCTGTTCGTGACCGGCGGCACGCATACATGGAAAAGCTATTCGGTGGTGGTGGAAGCGCCGCCGGGCGCCAACGAGGTATTGCTTTATCTGCGCAAGAAAGCGGCTACACCCGGCACGGCTGATTTTGATGCGGTTGCGGTGAGCCCGACAGACGAACCGGCGACTACAGCCGCCATCATGAAGCAAAAGACCATGGCGGCGGCCATGTTTTCACCGGCAGTAAAAAAGGGTAATGCCGAAAAAATCATCGCTGCCGCGGTTGCTGCCGGCGCCGGCAAGTCGCCTGCCAGTTTGCTTCTGGCTGAGAATGGCCATGCGCGCTATCACATCCACGTGGCCCGCAACGCCGATGCCATCACCCTGGGCGCGGCCGCCACGCTGGCCGATTATCTGAAGCGCATCAGCGGTGCCGGTTTCGCGTCTTTTTCCGATGATGGCAATCCGCAGGCCGGTCCCTTGCTGGTCGTTGGTCGCGATAACATTCTGACCAAACGGCTGTGCCCCGATATCCCCTACGACAAGCTGGGCGAGGACGGCTTCGTCATCCGCACTGTGGGGCCGCATCTGGTGATTGCTGGTGCCACCCCGCGCGGCACCATGTATGGTGTCAACTGGTTCCTTGACCACAAACTCGGGGTCAAGTGGCTGAGCCCTTCCTACACGTATGTGCCGGCGCAACCAAAACTGCAGGTCGCGCGGCTGAATACGCTGCAGGTGCCGCGTTTCAGCTATCGGGAAGTGCTCAGCTATGAAGGGCAGGACAAGCTTTATCGCGCCCACAATCTGCTCAACGGCGAATCACACGGCCCGTCGTTCAGTGCGTCGCCACCGGAAATCGATAGCTGGGATCACAGCTGGGACGCGAAAGGCGGTTCAGCCACCTTCTTCGAGCTGATGCCGCAGGATCAATATGCCAAGGCGCATCCTGACTGGTATGCCGGTGGTCAGGTGGCGATGATGAATCCGCAAGTGCGTCAGGTGATGGCCGAGGCAATTGTGAATCGATTGAAACAACTGCCGGACTACAAAAAGGTCTGGTTCGATCTCCATGACATGGACTGGGGTTGGGATATGGATCCGGCCAGCAAGGCCTTTGCCGACAAGCATGGCGGCGAGCCATCCGCACCGCGACTGGACATGGTGATCGATATCGCCAACCGGGTACGCAAGGTTCTGCCCGGCGCGCGGCTGGCTTTCAATGCCTATCACTGGAGCTTCACGCCGCCCAAGGGCATGACGGTGCCCGACTATGTGATGGTATTCCCGATGACGATACAGGTGGATTACAGCTCGCCGCTGAACCAGGGAAGAAACCAGAAACTGGGCCAGGACATCGCCGGCTGGAATGCCATCGCGAAACACATTCTGGTGTGGGATCACATTACCAATTTCAGCGGTTTCCTCCAGCCCACGCCCAACATCTATCCGATCGGCTATAGCCTGCAATGGCTGGCTACGCTGCCGAATGTGCATGGCTATTTTGCCGAAGGCAGCTGGAATACACCGGCTGCCGAGTTTGCCAGCCTGCGCGTCTGGATGATCGCGCGGCTGCTGTGGGATCCGAAGCAGGACGTCAGGGCGCTGGTCGCCGAGTATTGCCGCTACTATTTCGGCGCGGCCAGCCCGTACGTGCTCCAGTACATCGATCTGATGCACGCGGCGATTGCAAAGAGCGGCGATGTGCTCAGCGAGAAAACCCAGGTCGATGTGGCGATGCTGAATCTGGATTTTGTGCGTGCCGCCGACCAGTTGTTCGAGAAAGCGCAGGCCGCAGTGGCAAACAACCCGGTGTTTCTGGAGCATGTGAAAGAAGCGCGCATGCCGGTGGATTACGTCATTCTGGTGCGACGTAAAGAGTATGCGGACGAAGCTGCGCAGCGAGGCATCAGATGGCAACCGGATACCGCAAAGCGTCTTGCGCGTTTCAATCAGACCATCCGGACGGCGAAAGTCAGCGAATACCGTCAGGGCGGCAATATCAAGGAGCTGGACGAATTGCTGGCAGTTGAGCGGCGTACGCCGCAGGCTCCGGCGATGATGCGCGATTTGGCCAGGTCGGACTGGGTGGATTTTCAGGATCTGAGTTTCAATCGCTATGAATCGGCGCAAATTGTTCAGGATCAATCCGCGTCGGACGGGGCTGCGGCCCGAATGAATGGTGATTCATTGACCTGGGCGGTGCAATTCAAGCTGGACAAGCTTCCCAAACAAGGCCGCTGGGAATTGTATGCAAGTGTTCGCGTGGACGCTGCCGCAAATCATGACAAGGACGTCGGTGCAAAGGTGGGATATTCTCCACCGATGGGTTTGTTCAATCCGGGATTGATAGGCACTTTGAACGATGGCCAGTATCATTTTATTAAAGTGCCGGGCGGGCCGTTCCGTTACGATACGGATCAGGGCAAAGGTATTTATATCCAGGCGCCTGGTGAAAAATATGTGAAGTATGTTTATGTGGATCGATTCATTGCAGTCCGGGTGCCGGATAAACATTGAAACAAGCGTTTCCTGCAGCAGAAGTTAACGCGCAATGACCTTTTGTATTAATAGAGAAAATAAAATGACAACTATCCTTATCACCGGCGGAGCCGGCTATATTGGTTCCCACACCTGCGTGGAATTGCTTAACGCAGGATTCGAAGTCGTGGTAGTCGACAATCTGAGCAACAGTAAGCAGGTTGCGTTGAAGCGGGTGGAAAACATCACCGGAAAAAAGCCGATTTTTTACCAGGCTGACGTGCGCGACCGCGACGCGCTGACGGCCATTTTTGCGCAGCATGACATCCAGTCGGTCATTCATTTTGCCGGGCTCAAGGCGGTGGGCGAGTCGGTGGAACAACCGCTGCGATACTATGAAAACAACGTGGCGGGCACGCTGACCTTGTGCCAGGTGATGGCCGAGGCGGGTGTGAAGAGCATTGTGTTCAGTTCGTCTGCGACGGTCTACGGCGACCCTCATACCGTGCCCATCAGGGAGGATTTCCCGGTGGGCGCGACCACTAATCCCTACGGGCGCAGCAAGTTCATCGTGGAAGAAATCCTGCGTGATCTGTACCTGGCCGATCCATCCTGGCGCATTGCACTGTTGCGTTATTTCAATCCGGTTGGTGCGCATGAGAGCGGGACAATCGGAGAAGACCCGAACGGCATCCCGAGCAATCTGATGCCTTACATTGCCCAGGTGGCGGTGGGGCGGCTACCATTTTTGAGAGCATTCGGCGGCGACTATCCGACGCCGGACGGCACCGGTGTGCGGGATTACATTCACGTAGTGGATTTGGCCTTGGGGCATGTGGCGGCGCTGCGTTATCTGGAAAGTCACGACGGCCTGGTGACGGTCAATCTGGGTACCGGGCGCGGTTATAGCGTGCTGGATATGGTGCGGGCTTTTGCCGCGGCAAGCGGACGTGAAATACCCTACCAGATTGTAGATCGAAGAGCAGGCGATATTGCCAGTTGTTACGCCGACCCTGCACTCGCGCAGCAGTTATTCGGCTGGCAGGCGCAACGCGATGTGAATGTCATGTGTGCCGATTCGTGGCGCTGGCAGTCACAAAATCCACAGGGATATGAGTAGTAGCCAGGAGATCGCTCCCGTTTTCAGAAGTGCAGGCGTAGCGCCATGTCGCCTGGTTTTTTCGGGTACGGATCGCGCCTGGGTTATGCCGTAGCCGGAGTAGCAATATCGAGCATGATCTCGGTAACGTCTCTGCCCACACCACGGTAACCGGTAAAACGGCCGATTGGATCGAACTTCGGCTCTCCGCTCACCTGAAAATATTGATGCACACCATCGGCATGAACCCGGCTGTAGATGAAATTCAGGAATGGCCGGCGCGCCGCGATGTTCGGTACGAGCGCCGCGCGCTCGGTCTCATTCCAGCGCGCGGCTGGTGTTTCCAGGGTTGCATCGTGTAAGGAATCCGTTTTGGCGGGGCTGAGCATTTCCAGCACCGGCCCGTAAACATTGGTGAAATGCCCGTTTTCGTCCTGTTCCCAGTACCAGTCGGACGACAGTTCAGTCAACCGGCGAAAGCGCGCTTCGCTTTCGCGCAACTCGGCCGTGCGTTCCTGTACCGTCTGTTCCAGCACCTGGTTGAAATGCTCGAGTTGTTTGTACAACAAGCGCACTTCCAGCATATTGTGGATGCGCGTCTTGACTTCGATCAGGTCAAACGGTTTGGCTACGAAATCCTTCGCGCCCGAGGCCAATGCGCGCAGCTTGTGGGCCGGTTGAGCCGTAATCACGAGTATCGGAACATAGCCGTCTATTTCGATTTTCTTCAGGCTTTCCATCACTTGGAAACCATCCATCC
>JAJXTJ010000141.1 GCA_021783895.1 Pseudomonadota bacterium
GGCCGTGAACCGAGCATTGATGCGCTGTTAAGGCATAACGGCATGACCGGGATTTGATCGACTGCAGAAAATCCTTGATCTTTGCCCATGGCTTGCTATATTACTTGAAATTACCAACGCAATTCTTTGAGCAATCAGGGATTACTGGAGATAGTAATGAAGCTTGCCGTGCTGTTCTGCCTTCTCTGCATGTTTGCGGTGTATTCGGCGCAATCCGCCTCGCTTTACCGGTGGGTGGACTTCGATGGCAAGGTGCATTACACCGAAGAGCCTCCGCCGCCCTCTGCGGCCAGGAAAATCGAGGAAAAGACCCTCGGCACTCAGCCGGCGGATAACGACCAGCTACCTTATGCTTCCCGCTTGGCGGCAAAGAATTTTCCGGTTACTTTGTACAATTCCGCGTGTGGCGAGCCCTGCACCCAGGCGCGCGAATTTCTGACCAAACGCGGCGTCCCTTTCAGCGAAAAAGATGCCGGCACGGCGGTGGTACAGGCGGAGCTTAAGAAACTGATTGGCGCCCTGGAAGTGCCGGTGCTGGAGGTCGGTACGGCAACCCGCCTGAAGGGGTACGAAGCTGGAGCCTGGAATGCGGCGCTGGACGAGGCCGGCTACCCCAAGAGCGTCCCATCATCCCTGATGCCCAAGCCGAAAGAGCCGGCAAAAGCCGACGTCAAAAGCGAGCTGAAGCCGGTAGCGAGTGGCGGTGAAGGCAAGCAGTAAGTTTTCATGAAGCTGGCCACCTGGAACGTCAATTCCCTTAAAGTTCGTCTTCCCCAAGTCCTGGACTGGCTGGCGGCACATCAGCCGGCTGTGCTGTGCCTGCAGGAAACCAAGCTGGAGGATGTGAATTTCCCGGCGGCAGAAATCGCCGCCGCCGGTTACCAGGCCGTGTTCAGCGGTCAGAAGACCTACAACGGCGTGGCGACCCTGAGCAAAGCCCCGGCATCGGACGCGGCAGTCGCAATCCCCGGTTTCGCTGACGAACAAAAGCGCGTACTGGCGGCGACCATCGCAGGCGTGCGGGTCATCAACCTTTACATTCCCAACGGTCAGAGCGTCGATTCCGACAAATACCAGTACAAGCTCGGCTGGCTGAAGGCCCTGACGGCCTGGCTGGCCGATGAGCTGGCGCGCCACCCCAGACTGGTGGTGCTGGGCGATTTCAATATCGCGCCGGATGAGCGGGACGTCCATGATCCCAAGGCCTGGGAAGGCCAGGTGCTGTTCAGCCCGCCTGAGCGCGAGGCTTTCCGGCGTCTGGTGGATTTAGGACTGGCCGACAGTTTCCGCTTGTTCGAGCAGCCGGGAAAAATCTATTCCTGGTGGAATTACCGCATGAACGCTTTCCGCCGCAACATGGGCCTGCGCATCGACCACATCCTGCTAAGCCCGGCGCTGGCTGAAACCTGCAAGTCCTGCGCGATCGATAAGGAAGCGCGCAGGGCAGAACGGCCGTCGGATCATGCGCCGGTGATGGTCGAGTTTTAGGATTCCGCCGTTCCTCCCTGTTCAAGACCCAGTTCCTGTATCTTGCGCGTCAGCGTGTTGCGCCCCAGCCCCAGTAAAGTGGCGGCTTCGATGCGCCTACCCGCAGTGTGCTTCAGCGCGCAGGTGATCAATATTTTCTCGAAGTCGCGGGAGAGCTTGTCCATCACGCCCTGCTCGCCACGGTTGAACTCCTTGTCCGCTTCGCGCCCTAATGCTTCCTGCCAGCTTTTCTCGACGGTAGCCGCCTGGTCTTCACGCAGGTCCGGCGGCAAGTCGGCGATTTCGATGTTCTGCCCCGGCGCCATGACCGTCAGCCAGTGGCAGATGTTCTCCAGTTGGCGCACGTTGCCGCTCCAGCTCAATGTGCTGAGATAGCGCATCGCGGCCAGCGAAAGTTTTTTCGGTTCAACCCCCAGTTCGCGCGCACTTTTTTGCAGAAAATACTTGGCCAGGAGTGGAATGTCCTCGCCGCGTTCGCGCAAGGGGGGCAGGCGCAGGCGGATGACGTTGAGACGGTGGAACAGATCTTCGCGGAACAGTCCCTGTCTGACGTGCTGCTCCAGGTTCTGGTGGGTGGCGGCGATAACGCGCACGTTGACCTTGATTGGCTGGTGGCCGCCAACACGGTAAAACTCGCCGTCGGAGAGTACGCGTAGCAGCCGGGTCTGCAAATCGGGCGGCATGTCGCCGATTTCGTCGAGGAACAAGGTGCCGCCGTCAGCCTGTTCAAAGCGCCCGCGGCGCAAGGCCTGCGCACCGGTAAAGGCGCCGCGCTCATGGCCGAACAGTTCCGATTCGAGCAGATCCTTCGGAATGGCGGCGGTGTTGAGGGCGATGAACGGCATCTCGGCACGCGGGCTGTGGCGGTGCAGGGCGTGCGCCACCAGCTCCTTGCCGGTGCCAGATTCGCCATTGATCAGCACGGTCACATGCGATTGGGACAAGCGACCGATGGCGCGGAAAATCTCCTGCATCGCCGGCGCCTGGCCGAGAATTTCGGTGACGGGTTCCGCGATTTCGGGTTTAGCCGCCTGGCGAACGCTCTCGTCCAAGGCGCGACGAACCAGCGTCACGGCATGGTCGACATCGAAGGGTTTGGGCAGGTAGTCGAAGGCGCCGCCCTGGAAAGCCGAAACCGCACTGTCCAGATCGGAGTAGGCGGTCATGATGATCACTGGCACATCCGGCAGGCGCCCCCGCATCTGTTGCAACAGCTCCAGTCCGGATGTGCCGGGCATGCGGATGTCGCTCACCACCACTTGCGGGGTATCGGTTTCCAGGGCGGACAGGGCATCCTGGGCGGTGGAGAAGGAGCGGAACTCGATTTGTTCCCGCGCCAGCGCCTTTTCGAACACCCAGCGGATGGAGTGGTCGTCGTCGATGACCCAGACGGCTTTCATTTGTGGCCTCCTTCGGTATTGGTAAGCGGCAGCAGCAGAGTAAAGCAGGTATGCCCGGGCCGGCTGTCGCATTCAATCGTGCCCTGGTGCTGGTTGATCAGGGTTTGCGCCAAGGTCAGCCCCATGCCGCTGCCGCCCTCCCGTCCGGAAACCAGGGGATAAAAAATTTTTTCGCGGATTGCGTCGGGAATGCCTGGGCCGTTGTCGATGATTTGCACCTGGATGGCCTGGAGGTAACGTTTTTTCGCCAGCGTGACCTGGCGTGCGATGCGGGTGCGCAGGATGATTTCTCCTTTGCCCTGCATGGATTGCACCGCGTTGCGCACGATGTTGAGCACCGCCTGGATCAGTTGTTCCGGGTCTGCCACGAGATCCGGCAGACTGGTGTCGTAATCGCGCCGGATGGTGATGCCTTTGGGCGTTTCCGCCAGAGTCAGGCTGCGTACCCGCTCCAGCACCTCGTGGATGTTGGTGGCACGCAGGTGCGGCAAATGGCTGGGGGTGAGCAGCCGGTCCATCAGCTTCTGCAGGCGGTCGGCTTCCTTGATGATCACCTGGGTGTATTCGCGTAGCCCGGTACGGGGCAGTTCGTGCTCCAGGAGCTGCGCCGCGCCGCGCAGGCCGCCCAACGGATTCTTGATTTCGTGGGCAAGATTGCGCAACAGTTCCCGGTTGGCCTGTTGCTGCACCAGCATGCGCTCTTCCCGTGCGATTTTCAGCTGCTTGTCGATCTGGTGGAATTCCAGTATCAGGCTGATGGGGCCAACTTCCACCGGGGTAACGGTGCAGCTGACGGACAGGCTGTGGTTGCCGGGTGTGGTCAGGAGAATTTCATGCTCGGTGAAACTGGCTTGGGTGAGCAGCGCCGACTCGACGGCCTTGGGCAGCGTCTCGGCTTCGCCAAAAACCTGCTGCAAAAGCATTCCGACAACATGTTTGCGGCTGAGCTTGAACAGATTTTCCGCAGACGGGTTGAGATAACCGACCCGCAGATCCTGGCCGAGCAGGATCACGGCGGTAGTCAGGTGTTCCAGTCCGGCAAAGAGTTTAGTCGTCACGGGTGCATCATCCCTGGGTAATTGGCTACTGAGTGTAGCAAGAGTCGCGCCAGGGATGGCAGGAGGTTACCTTACGCCGGCCAGTTCCTTATTCAGCGCCTCGACATTCTTCTCGTGCAGAGTGACATTGTCCTTCAGGCCCTGCACCCGATCCAGATACTTCTGGTAGTTGCGCTCGTTGCCCAGGCGGGTGGCTTCGCCTTCGGTCAGTGCTTTCCTGGCCTCATCCAGCAAGTTCTGTTCTGCAACCAACTCCTGCTCCAGAATGTTACGGCGCGTTCCATCGCGCTGTTTCTGGGTTTCGCTGTCAACGCGGGGAAATCCGAGCGGCGTTGCAGTCGTGGCTCGGGGCTTGGGGGCGGCAATCGTGGAAGGCGGTTCGAGATTAAGCTTTTTGGCGCCCTTCATGGGATAGTTGGTATAGGTTTTTCGACCGTTTCCATCCACCGACATGTAGATGTCGGCGTGAGCGGCCTGACACAAGAATAGCGAAATAAAAATCAGCAGCTTGGTTCTCATAAGGCGATTATCCATGGAGAGCTTTCATCCCAACCTTTTCCCAAAGGGAAAAGGCGCAAACGTGAAGGCTCTTGTTTTGATCGGGTTCAGATTAAGGGATTAGCCAAATTTAATCAACGTTTCAGCGACGAATAGGCTGACAGACGGATAAAAAAGGGTGGGGTGCCCCGCCCTTTTGAACTGCTGCGCCAAGACAGGCTGTAATACATGGGCTTCAATACATATGGAGTTGGTTTTATTAAATACACGATTCGTGGGACAAAAGAATTATGCTAGTGTCTAATTGCGTAAATTAACAATTGTATTTCTGAGTTGCGAGCCTTTGACTTCCCGCTTGCGCCAGACAAAGGGGGCGGCGGATTGGTTGTAGGAAGCGATGAACGCCTCAATGGCTTTAAC
>JAJXTJ010000142.1 GCA_021783895.1 Pseudomonadota bacterium
CCAGAAGTTTCCTGACCGCCCCCCCCTGATAGAGGAAATCGCGCAGCAATCGGGATCGGGGCTCGCTGGCCTGGTTGCTCTTCTTGTCGCGCTTTGCCAGTGCGGGCGAAGAACGCACGCCCAGAAACCGGCAGATGTCGGCATAGACCCGTTGTCCCTCCGTCCGGCTCACCATGTCTTCGAATTTCACAAACAGGAATTCGGCCTCGGGCAAGACTTCCCGGAACCGCCTGATCTGCCCGCTATACAGGCTTCTGCTCAAGTAACTCTGGTGATCCAGCGCATGCGCATTGGGCGATGCAGACAGGCGCGCCTGCTCTGCCTCAAGCGCCTGGTCGAACGGCAAATCCTCGTACCCGCGCCGCACCGACATCAAATACTGGGAATAAGCCCGCTCCAGCGGCTGGCGCAGCAGAAAGACCAGTTTCGGCTTGGGGGTCAGCTCGCGTATCCGCCACGGGGCCTGTTCGGAAAAAAGATATTCCGGATCCACTTCCCCGATCAGGGCGTCTGCCGGGCGCGCGGCGGGGAACTGGCGACGGTACCAGTCCAGACCTCGCTGATAGCGTTCGTCGTGGCTGAAGTAATGGGTTTCCTTGATGGTCGGCAGGCACACGTCCGGCTGTTGGGCCAGCCAGTCATGCAATGCGGTTGTCCCTGCCTTCTGTGCGCCCACCACGAAAAAATTGGACTTCATGACAATGACACCTTTTCAAGAACCATCCGGGGAACACTTTTGGCTGCGTCGATCTTGTAGTTGATTCCGGTTTGTTGCATCAGCCTGCTATTGGACCCCTCATAAAGCTTTGCAAAATTCCGTATGTTCTCTTCGCTTAAAAGGTTCGACGAACATCCGAAACGCCTCGTAACCACGTCCATTCCTCTGATGATTTGGTGAAGGAAATGCGCATTGACTGCAATCAGCGGATTGGGATTGAGTTCGGATCGTCTGAAATGATTAAAAAACCGTGCGCCACGGATTGCGCAATCGCCCAGGCTACGATTCACGATGCGCGTGTCCTTAATTTCAATGTTCCTGACCCCTATGAATTTGCACAAGGTTCCAAGGAACGCCTCCTTGTCGTGCCGCATCTGTTCGTAGGGCAAAGCACATACATGCTCCTTGCCAAAAAGCGACCAATATTTGTCGATCAGGAAATCGTACTCATAAAAACCAAGATCAAATCCAACCCCCTTCCAGTGTTTTACATTGAGCAGGTCATCAAAACTGGCGGCAAGCCCTTCGGAAACCAGTTGCCGATATACCGAAAGGATCATGTCAAGCTGGTTTCGCACGACGCATAGAATCATCGCCTCGGGAGCACATGCGTGGATGCGCTCGGCAATTCGAAAACTGTCGTAACCGCCGGAAAAGGGGTGTCCCGACAGTCTTTCCGCAGAAACCACTGCAACTTCAGCAGTAGTTTTGGTAGCCATCGCACTTTCCACTTTGCGTAACAGCAGGTTTCGACTTCGATCCGGGTCAAACTTGCGATCAGAGCAACCGATCAGCGATTCCAGAAATGCGTCATCCCAGGGTGCCTGGGCGTCGTTCGCCATGCAGATTGAAGGATGAGCCGCGAAATAGCGGCTTTGGAGCCAACTGGTGCCAGTTTTATGGTAGCCAATGTGAAATACTATTCGCATGATTTTGAACTACTTATCGAGTCCGATTCACTGATTTCAGGATGCGGCTACTGCTTGCTGGGGACCAGGCACCCGGCTGCCCAGCACCCGCGCCGGCACGCCGCCCACGATGTGGTAGGCGGGCACATCCCGGATAAACACCGCCCCGGCCGCAACAATCGCGCCCCGCCCCACCGTCACGCCCTTGAGTATGCTGGCACCATGGCCGATCCAAACGTCGTCCTCGATCACGACCGGCGCGGTCACCATGCCCTGGGTGCGCATCGGCTGGTCCAGCGCGGCAAAGGCGTGGTCGGTATCGCGGATCGTGACTGCTGGCGCGATCATCACGTCGGCCCGATCTCGAAACTCTGATTGCAGCCGATGACTGCATACTCCCCGCAGAAGCTGCCGCGGCCGAAGCGGATTTTCCCCGAGCCCTGGAGCACCGTGCTGCGGCCGATCCGGTTGTCGCCAGCCAGGGTGATGGAGAGCAGCTTGCCGGCTGCCGCCTCCGTCCAGAAGGGTTTGACCACCACCCCCGGCTTGAAGCGGCAAGCACCCTGGCAATGCAGGAAAGGCCGGTAACGCAGGCGCACCCAGAGGCCCGCCAGACGTTCCGCCAGCCGGTCTAGCAAGCGGTAGATGAAAAGTCCGCGCAGCATCGTCAGCCAGCCTCCCGCCCGGCTGCCTGGGCAGACGGGCGCAACAGGGGCAGCCCCAGGCGGCGCACGGCGTAGATCACCGCGCCGACGTTGAGCAGCACCATGGACAGGGCCGTGGCGGAGGCCGCCCCGACCCCGCCCCACAGCGGCGCAAAAGCCAGGTTGAGCGGGATATTGAGCAGCGCCACGGCCAGCGTCAGGTTGCGCAACAACACCTCCTGTTTCGCCGCAATCAACAACTGCCCAACCGGCCCGGTCAGGGCATTCACCAGTTGCCCGGTCGCCAGGATGGCCAGGGGCAGCGCGCCGCTCCTGAAGTCATCGCCGAACAGGGCCATGATGGGTTCCCCGGCAAACCACAACAGCAGCACCGGCGGCAAGGCGGCGATGAAAGTGAGCTTGGTGGCGTGCCGATAACTGCGCATCAGCTCGTCGGTGCGGTTGGCGCGATAGAGCGCGGCGAAGCGCGGCCCGGCGGCTGCCACCACGGCCAGCAGCACGAAACCCACCGCCTGGGCCACCCGCAGGGCGGAGTTGTAGACCGCCACTTCGTGGCTTTCCCTTACCGCTGCCAGCACCAGGGTGTCCGTCCATTGAAACGACATGGCCCCTAGACCATAGATCAGGAGCGGCTGGCCTGCGGCAAGCAGCGCGCGCCTGTCCGCATTGGCTTCCGTGGCCTGGGTGACGTGCGCATGGCGGGGAATGCGCCATACCCAGATCAGCGCCAGCAGCGCGGTTAAGCCCGCCCCGGCCACGTAGCTCAGGCCGACCCCGGCAAGCGGCGCGAACGACAGAAACGAAAAAGCGCCCAGGCTCAGGCCGATCAGCAGGGCGGCATGCACCAGGTTGTGCCCGGCAAACAGGATGAAACTGGAATGCCAGATCATTTCCCAGCCGCGCAGCACCTGGCCGGCCAGGTTGAAAAGCGCGATGCTGAACACCGCCAACCCGAACAGGGGCATCAGCCAGCGCAGTTCCGGCTGGTGATAAAGGTAGCCGACGAACGGGCCGGCCAGGGCAACCAGTACCGCACAGACCAGTGCACCTGCCAGAACCAGCACGAGCAGGTTGCGAACGAGGGATGCCACCGCATGTCCGGTGGCCCGCGCGCCGGCCACCTCGCGCATCGCGAGCTGGTCGAGTCCCAGCCTGGCGAAGTAGGCCCCCATCATGACGAAGGGCATTGCGGTGTAGTAGATACCCGCCTGTGTCGCGCCCAGATAGCGGGCAAGCAGGATTGCGACAACAAAACCCGACGCCGCGCCTACTGCTTTGAACAGGAATGCACCCGCAGCCCCCCGAACCAGACTGGCTACCACCGGCACGGCAACTTCTGGATTCCTGCTATTGCTCACGGCCGCATGTCCTGACCAGAACTGTTGTGCCAGCACTTGCGCGTCGAACAATACGCGCTGTCCACACCGGCAATACAACCCGCCACCCAGTCATTGGGCCGGTTGTTCGCAGGGCAAGCTTGCGGATGGATTTGATGGTTTTTCATTTGCGTTAGCGCTATGTCATGAGCAGCTGCGTCTGAACCTGAGCCCTGCTTTTTCTCAGATGGTTCCGGTCAGCCTTTTCCGTTGTTCGGGTGTCAGATGGCTTAGCAGTTCACGGACAAAGGTTTCCTGGCTTGCATAACTTTGTTGCACGTCTTTGGATATCGCCGACACCCGGAACAGCAAACCATCCGGCACCTTTCCTGTCAGGCCGTACCGCAAACGTGCAAATCCCTGTTCCAGATTCCCCCTCACCGCGTCGCCGCCGATATTCACCCAATAAATAATGGGTTCGGTTCGCGGACCCTGAGTGGCAACCAGCCTCATCACGGGTAGTGCTGCGCCATCCAGGTTGATCGCGCTTTTCTGCATATCACCGACCTGAAAGCCCTGCGCGACATAACACACCTCGGGACGGTGAACCTGCATGGAACGGCTCTGCTCGCCGCCATACGCAATTGAAAGCATCACCCGATCGCCTTTGCCGTTGACGTAAGTGCGCGACAAGGTTTGGCTATAGATCTGGTTGAGCGTCGCTTCCTGTTCCGGATTGGCGATCAGCGGCGCGATGGTTTCGTCGATTTTCCAGTCGCCAAAAGTTTTGGGGATCAATACTTCCAGATCAATCTTGGGGCCGGAATCCGCCATTCTGACGGTAGGTTTCAATGCCAGCGCCAACCCGGCTGTGGCAAACATGCACAGGCCGATGACGAGATGTTTAAAGCTGATGAATTTCATCCTTGTCTCCATAGATCAGTCCTGCGCGGGGGCGGTACCAGTAATACGATTTTGTCGGTTGGGCTCATTCCAGATAATCCATTAACCGTTTCATGAATCTGGCGGGGCGCGAGTCTCATGGTGACACGCCTTCCTGGCGTGCGATTTGAGGGAAGCGCGGGTGAATCCGGCGCTCAAAACCGGCCAGGATTTCCAGGGCACGATGCGCCGAGACGATGGCAGCTTGCAGATGTTCAAATTGCTGTTCGGGCGTTTCCGGATAGTCGTGGGCAAATTCATTGCGGATGCGGCGCAGGTCGCCCCATTCTTCAGCGGAAGGCAGCCAT
>JAJXTJ010000143.1 GCA_021783895.1 Pseudomonadota bacterium
GTGAAGGCTTCTGTTCTCGATATGGCCGTCAGGTTCGGGCCGAAGCTGATGGTCGCGATCATTATTCTGGTCGCCGGCTACATGACCGGACGCTGGGTGGGCCGCATCCTTGAGCGCCTGCTTATGCGATTCAAGCTTGAATCGCAGGTGCGTTCTTTGCTGGTGAGCTCTGCGCGGATCCTGGTGTTGGGGCTCTTCTCGATAATGGCGCTACAAAACCTGGGCATAGAATTATTGCCGCTCATCGCCGGCCTTGGTGTGGCTGGCGCGGGGATTGCGCTAGCGATGCAGGGAATTCTTGGCAATGTCGCCGCGGGCCTTACCATCATCTTCACGCGACCCTTCCATGTCGGCGAGTACATTTCCATCGCCAAGGAAGAGGGCGAGGTTCTCGACATCAGTCTTTTCAGCACAATCCTGGGGCACCCGGACCGGTCAAAGGTGGTGATCCCAAACCGCAAAATTGTCGGCGAGATTCTTCACAATTATGGCCGGATAAGGCAGCTCAACCTTGCGGTGGGTGTTTCCTATGGAACCGATGTCAACGTCGCCTTGAGCCTTGTCGAAGAAATTCTGCACGCCAATTCCCTCGTGCTACAGGATCCGGCCCCGGTACTCGGGGTTGAACGGCTCAGCGAATCCGGCGTCACGATCAGTGTCTCTCCGTGGGTCAATGTGCCCGACTATTATGCGGCGGTTAGCGAGGTCAACAAGACGATACTGGAGACGTTCCGCGCACGGAACATCGTCATTCCCTTGCCGCAATGTGAAGTCACGGTGCATGGAAGTGGCGCCTGAGATTTTATTGGCTCCGAGACACTTTCAGTTCGCGCCATTCTCTGATCTGATTACCTATTCCAGTCGTAATCCACCGTCAGCGGCGCATGGTCGCTGAAGCGCTGCTCCTTGTAGACAGCAGCACCTTTCGCCTGTGCGGCGATGCCCGGCGTGGCGATCTGGTAATCGATGCGCCAGCCGACGTTTTTGGCCCAGGCCTGGCCGCGGTTCGACCACCAGGTATAGGCCTCGCCGGTAGCTTCCGGGTGTAGCTGACGGTAGACGTCCACCCAGCCGATATCGTCGAACACCCTGGTCAGCCAGATGCGTTCCTCGGGCAGGAAGCCGGAATTCTTCCGGTTGGATTTCCAGTTTTTTAAATCGATCTCCTGGTGGGCGATATTCCAGTCGCCGCACAGCACCACTTCCCGGCCTTCAGCCTTCAGTGCTACCAGGTGGGGGGCGAAATAGTCCATGAAGCGGAACTTCGCAGCCTGCCGTTCCTCGCCGCTGGAGCCGGAGGGCAGGTAGAGCGAGATGATACTGAGCTTGCCGAAATCGGCTTGCAGATAGCGCCCTTCGGCGTCGATCTCGGCGATGCCCATGCCTTCGACCACCTTGTCCGGCTGTTTGCGGCTATAGATGCCCACGCCGCTGTAGCCTTTTTTTTCGGCGGCATGGAAGTAGCCGTGCAAGCCTTGTGGCGCGCGCATCTCCGGCGTCAGGTCGGGCAGCTGCGCCTTGAGCTCCTGCAGGCAGACGATGTCGGCCTGCTGTTGGGACAGCCATTCGAACAGTCCCTTGCTGGCGGCGGAGCGGATGCCGTTCAGATTCAGCGTTATAATGCGCAATTGTTTTCTCCGTGAAAAAACCTAAAAATAACATTTAACCACGGGGCACACGGGGGGCACGGGGAAGATCAAGAACTTGGGATATAACTTCATTTATGGTTTTACCCCGTGATCCCCGTGTGCCCCGTGGTTAGCTGGTTTTTCTATATATTTAAGGCAGACCCATGCAGGATTTTCGTCAGGATTTCATTCGCTTCGCCATCGAGCGCAATGTGTTGTGCTTCGGCGAATTCAAGACCAAGGCCGGGCGGCTCTCCCCCTACTTCTTCAATACCGGCCTGTTCAACGACGGAGAATCTCTGGGGCAGCTGGCGCAATTTTACGCCAAAGCCATTCTTTCCGTCCCGTTCCCGTTCGACATGCTGTTCGGCCCGGCCTACAAGGGCATTCCCCTGGTGGCGGCGATCGCGGTGGCGCTGGCCGGGCACGGGCGGAATTTACCGTTCAGCTTCAACCGCAAGGAAGCCAAGGATCACGGCGAGGGCGGCGCCATCGTCGGCGCGCCGCTGGCCGGACGGGTGCTGATCGTGGACGACGTGATTTCGGCCGGCACCTCGGTGCGCGAATCGGTGACCCTGATCAAGACAAACGGGGCCGAGCCCTGCGGCGTGATGATCGCGCTCGACCGGCAGGAGCGAGGCAGCGGGAAATTGTCCGCGACCCAGGAGGTGACGCAGGGCTACGGCATCCCGGTGGTCAGCATCGCCACCCTGGACGACATGATCGGCTACTTGCGGCAGAAGCCGGAGATGGCGCAAAATCTGCAAGCGGTACTGGAATACAAAAATCAATATGGCGTTTCTTGAAGGGGGTCTCTAATGCGTGTTCGTTTTTTATTGTTGCTGATTCTGCTCGCCAGCTTTCCGGCTGTAGCGGGGAAAGTGTATTCCTGGGTGGACGAGCATGGGAAAACCCATTATGGCAATACCGTCCCGCCCGAGTATGCCCAAAAAGGCAACGAAGAGCTTAACAAGAGCGGCATGGTGATCAAGAAAACCGATGCCGCCCTGACGCCGGAGCAGCGCCAGGCCAAGAAAGAGGAGCTGGCGCGGCAAAAGGCGGAAGAGCAGAAGAAGCTGGAACAGAAACGCCGCGACCAGGCGCTGCTCGATACCTACACGACGGAGAGTGAGATCGACCTGGTGCGCGACCGCAACCTGCAACAGGGCAAGCTCCAGCTTCAGAGCATGGACTTGCGCATCAAGCAGATCCAGCCGCACCTTGATCAAGCGCGGAAACGGGCGGGCGATCTGGCTGCCAAAAAGAAGCCGTTGCCGCTTGATTTGCAGCAGGAGCTTGAGGAAGCGGGGAAGGAGATGCAGAATCTGAAGGAAATGACCAAACAGAAGAGCGCGGAAATGGATGCGATTCGCGCCAAGTTCGAGGACGACAAGAAGCGTTTCCGTGAACTGCGCCAGATTGAGGAGAATTTGAAGAAATAGTGCGTGATGCCGCCGGTGGCTGACGCGCCCCGGCGGACCGGTTTCAGCCGGCCAGCTTCTTCTTCAGAATTTCGTTGAGCTGAGCCGGGTTGGCTTTGCCCTTGCTGGCTTTCATCGCCAGGCCGACGAAGAAGCCGAACATCTTTTCCTTGCCGCTGCGGTATTCGGCCACTTGGGCCGGATTGGCGGCGACGATCTCGTCTACAATCTTTTCGATCGCACCGCTGTCGGATACCTGCTTCAATCCCTTCGCTTCGATGATGGCGTCGGCATCGCCCTCGCCTGCCCACATCGCGGCGAACACTTCCTTGGCGATCTTGCCCGAAATGGTGCCATCCACAATGCGTTTCAGCAGCCCGGCGAGCTGCGCGGCGGAGATTGGAGATGCGGTGATTTCCCGCCCATCCTTGTTGAGCTGGGCAGACAGGTCGCCCATGATCCAGTTGGCGGCGATCTTGCCTTCGCCGCCCAGCGCCTTGGCGACATCCTCGAAATAGGCCGCCAGCTCTCGCGCTGCGGTAAGAATATCGGCGTCGTAAGCGGACAGTCCGTAGTCGCTCACGAAGCGCTCGCGCATCGCCTGCGGCAGCTCCGGCAGGGTGGCGCGGGCCTGATCGAGGAAGGCTTCGTCCACCACCAGCGGCAGCAGGTCGGGGTCGGGGAAGTAGCGGTAGTCGTTGGCCTCCTCCTTGGAGCGCATCGAGCGCGTCTCGTCCCGGTCGGGGTCGTAGAGGCGGGTTTCCTGAATAATGCGGCCACCGTCCTCGAGGATCTCGATCTGCCGGCGAACTTCATAGTCAATGGCTTTTTCCATGAACTTGAAGGAGTTGAGATTCTTGATTTCGCAGCGGGTGCCGAGCGTTTCCACGCCCATGGGCCGCACCGAAACGTTGGCGTCGCAGCGGAACGAGCCTTCCTGCATGTTGCCGTCGCAAATGCCGATCCAGCGCACCAGGGAATGCAGCTTCTTGGCATAGGCCACGGCTTCGGCGCTGCTGCGCAGATCGGGCTCGGTGACGATCTCGATCAGCGGCGTGCCGGCGCGATTGAGGTCGATGCCGGTCATGCCGTGGAAGTCCTCATGCAGCGATTTGCCGGCATCTTCTTCCAGGTGGGCGCGGGTGATGCGGACTTCCTTTTCGTAGTTCCCCACCTGTATTCGAAGCGTCCCCCCTTCGGCCACGATCGGCAGCTCAAGCTGGCTGATCTGGTAACCCTTGGGCAAATCCGGGTAAAAATAATTCTTGCGCTCGAACACCGATTTGCGGTTGATTCGTGCGCCGACGGACAGGCCGAACTTGACCGCTTTCTCCGCCGCCACGCGGTTGAACACCGGCAGCACGCCGGGCAGGGCGATGTCCACTGCGCAGGCCTGGCTGTTGGGCGCAGCACCGTAGGCGGTCGCTGCGCCGGAGAAAATCTTGGAGAGTGTGTTGAGCTGGGCATGCGTTTCCAGCCCGATGACGATTTCCCACTGCATAGTTAAAACCTCGTGAGGGGTGAGGGGTGAAGGGTGAGGAGGGAGAAGAGCAGGATAACCATACGCCTAACCCCTCACGCCTAACCCCTCACCGAGCGGCGGTAGCCGCAAATGCCAGTCGGTTGCCTTCTGGTACTGGTGGGCGACGTTGAGCATTTTCGCTTCGCTGAAATAGTTGCCGATAATCTGCAAGCCCACCGGCCTGCCGTTGGCGCCGAAGCCGGCGGGCACGGACATGCCCGGCAGGCCGGCGAGGTTGACGGCGATGGTGTAGATGTCCGACAGGTACATCGAGACCGGGTC
>JAJXTJ010000144.1 GCA_021783895.1 Pseudomonadota bacterium
TTGTCGCGGTGGAGTGTGAGAGCAGGTTTGCGGCTTGTGCCAGGGTGAGCGCGGGAGGAACAATGCCAAGGGGGATTTTTTCCGCCAGCCGCTGGCTGCGCCGCTGTTCGGTCGCGCTTCCCCAGGGCAATACGCAGGCAATCCCCTTGCCGGCGAGGTAAGCGCCCAATGCGATCCAGTCGGCTTCGGGCCAGAGCTTGTCGTCGCGGCTGGTGGCGTGCAGCAGCACGACGAAGGGGGTTGCAGGCAGCCAGGGAAGGACAATGGATGGCGCCGCGATGCCATAGTTCACCGGATCATCGGGGGAATAGCCGAAGGTGCGACCGGCCAGCAGGCGATTGCGCGCCACCGCGTGCAGGCTTTTTTCGACCCTCAGCGTTTTGTCATAGAACAGCGCGGCCAGCGGTTCGCGGGCGCTTTGCCGGTCGAAGCCGCAGCGGGCACCCTGGGCAAGGCGGGCAATGATGGCGCTCTTGATCAGCCCCTGGGTGTCGAGCACTACGTCATAAGTCTTGCTGCGCAGGCGGGTGGCGAAAACCGAGATTTCGGCGTGTACAGTGCGGCTGAACAGGTTCTTGCGCCAGCGCCGGACGGCGACGGGAATGATTTCTCCCACGCCCGGATGCAGGACAGGAATGCCGGCGAAGGATTCCTCCACCACCCAGTCGATTTCGGCGTCCGGAAAATGGGCGCGAATGTCGCTGACGACGGGCAGGTTGTGGATGACATCCCCCATCGAGGAGGTTTTGACGAGCAATATCTTCGGCATCGCGGTATTTTAGCCTAGAATATGGACTTTATTTCGGCAGATAGCGTGGATGCAGCGGAAACCTCTCTTGTCGGTGGTCATCATTGCCATGAATGCGGCAAGCCAGATCGGGGCTTGCCTGAAAAGCGCCGCTTTCGCCGCTGAAATCGTGGTGGTGGATTCGGGCAGCCGGGACGATACCCGTGAAATTGCGTTAAAATACGGCGCGCGGGTGCTGCATCAGGACTGGCTCGGGTTTGGCCGGCAAAAACAATATGCGGTCGAGCAGGCCAGCCACGACTGGGTGCTGTGCCTGGACGCGGACGAGCGGGTCAGCGAAACGCTACGCGCGAGCATCGAAGAGGCGCTGCAGGCACCGCAGTTTCAAGCCTACCGGATGCCGCGCTGCAACCGCTTCATGGGCCGCTGGCTCAGGCATGGCGAGGGCTATCCCGACTGGAGCCTGCGCCTGTTCGACCGGCGTGGCGCCAACTGGAGCGAGGACGAAGTTCACGAAAAAGTGCTGACTAATTCGTCGGTTGGCAGTTTGCAGGGCGATTTGCTGCATGAGTCGCAGGAAAGCCTCGCCGCCTACCTGGAAAAGCAGAATCGCTATACCAGTCTGCAAGCGGAAGAGCTTAGCCGACGGGGGAAACAGGTTACTTTCGGACAGTTAGCGGCCAGCCCGTTGCTCAGGTTCGTGAAGTTCTATTTCTTCCGGCTCGGCTTTCTCGACGGCGTGCCGGGGTTGGTACATATCTCGATAGGCTGTTTCAACAGTTTTGTGAAATACGCGAAACTGCATGAATTGAACAAACGGACACGGCGAATCGCCGCCCCAGATGATTAAGCAGCGATTCGCCGTGACCGTTTCCCTTTCTCCTAACTCTCTCCCAAGAGGGAGAGAGGGACGAAGGCTCGCTTTGCGAGTTTTATATTAGCAAAGGAAAATCTTGAAAGTTTTAATTACCGGCGTGGCCGGCTTTATCGGCATGCATGTCGCCCAGCGTTTGCTGGAACAGGGGGCCGAGGTGGTCGGCATCGACAACCTCAACGATTACTACGATGTCCAGTTGAAGGAAGATCGCCTGAAGCAGCTCATGCCGCTCCGGGGTTTCCGCTTCGTCAAGCTGGACATGGCCGAGCGCGCTGCAATGGACGCGCTTTTCGCCACGGAGAAATTTCAGCGCGTCGTCAATCTCGCCGCGCAGCCCGGCGTACGCTATTCGATAATAAATCCCCATGCCTATGTCAATACCAACATCGTGGGTTTCCTGAACGTGCTCGAAGGCTGCCGCCATAACGGCGTGGAGCACCTGGTTTATGCCAGCAGCTCCAGCATTTATGGCGCCAATACGCATATGCCGTTCAGCGTGCACGACAACGTCGATCACCCGGTCAGCCTCTACGCGGCCACCAAGAAATCCAACGAACTGATGGCCCACACCTACAGCCACCTGTATCGTTTGCCGACCACCGGGCTGCGGTTTTTCACCGTTTACGGGCCGTGGGGCAGGCCGGACATGTCGCCTTCCCTGTTCGCCGGCGCGATTCTCGAAGACCGGCCCATCGACGTATTCAATCAGGGCAAGATGCAGCGCGATTTCACCTATATCGACGACATCGCCGAAGGCGTGGTGCGGGTGCTGGATAAAGTTGCGGAGCCCAATCCGTCGTTCGACCGGAATGCTCCAGATACCGCCAGCAGCGATGCGCCATACCGGATCTACAATATCGGCAACCATGAACCGGTGGAGTTAATGACATTCATCGAAACCATCGAAAGCGCCATCGGCAAAAAAGCCGTCAAGAACATGCTGCCGATGCAGGATGGCGATGTGGTCGCCACTTATGCGGATATCGAGGAACTGCGCCAGGCAGTAGGTTTTGCACCGCATACGCCGTTGAGTGCAGGGGTGGCGAAGTTTGCCGCCTGGTTCAAGGATTATTACGGAGCGCGTTCAAAATGATACTGGTCACAGGCGGCGCAGGGTTTATCGGATCGAATTTCATACTGGACTGGATTTCGGCTACCGGTGAAACCGTTGTCAACCTGGACAAACTGACCTATGCCGGCAACCTGGAAAACCTCGCCGGCCTGAAAGACGACTCTCGACACGTATTCGTCCAAGGCGACATCAACGACGGGAAACTGGTGGCCCAGCTGCTGGGCCGGCACCGGCCACGCGCCGTCATCCATTTCGCCGCAGAAAGCCACGTCGACCGCTCCATCCACGGCCCCGGCGACTTCATCCAGACCAACATCAACGGCACCTTCAGTCTGCTGGAAGAAGTGCGGGCTTACTGGCAGGAGCTGCAAGGCGAAGAAAAAGCCGCGTTCCGCTTCCTTCACGTTTCCACCGACGAGGTGTACGGCTCGCTAGGCGCTAACGATTTGCCGTTCACCGAAACCACGGCATATGCGCCCAACAGCCCCTACTCCGCCTCCAAGGCGGCGTCCGACCACCTGGTGAGGGCCTACCATCACACCTACGGGCTGCCGACGCTGACCACCAACTGCTCGAACAATTACGGCGCATTCCAGTTCCCCGAGAAGCTGATTCCCCTGATCCTGCTCAACGCCCTCAACGGCAAGCCGCTGCCGATTTACGGCGACGGCCTGAACGTGCGCGACTGGCTGTATGTCGGCGATCACTGCACGGCGATCCGGGAAGTGCTGGGGCGCGGGAGGGTCGGCGAAACCTATAACATCGGCGGCTGGAGCGAAAAAACCAACCTCGACGTGGTGAACACCGTTTGCGCCATTCTCGACGAATTGAAGCCCGCCGCCGACGGCAAGCCCTATGCTTCCCTGATCGCTTATGTGAAGGATCGCCCCGGCCACGACCGCCGCTACGCCATCGATGCGCGCAAGATCGAGCGCGAGCTGAACTGGACGCCTGTGGAAACCTTCGAGACCGGTATCCGTAAAACCGTGGCCTGGTACCTCGACAACCTGGGCTGGGTGGAGAACATCGTCAGCGGCGAATATCGGGCATGGATCGACAGGCAATATGGAGTGGCGCCATGAACACCATAACATCTTGGGCTGACGAAGATGTGATCTCCCAGCGCATACTGTTGGTGCGGGGGAACAAGGTAATGCTCGACGTTGATTTGGCCGCGCTTTATGGTGTTGAAACCCGTGTGCTGGTTCAGGCGATAAAGCGCAACATACGACGCTTTCCAGATGATTTCATGTTTCAATTGGCTGATGATGAATGGGCCCTTTTGAGATCACAATTTGTGATCTCAAAAGGGCGGGGTGGGCGCAGGTATGCACCATATGCATTTACCGAGCACGGCGCATTAATGTTGGCCAGTGTTCTCAATTCTGAACGGGCGGTGGAAATCAGTGTCCTGATTGTCCGGGCTTTCATAAGATTGAGGGAACTACTAGCAAACGACAAAGAACTGGCAACCCGGCTGGAACATATGGAGCGTAAGCTCTCTACCCATGATCAGGCCATTACAGGGCTGATCGATGCCGTTCGGCAACTTATGGCGCCACCAGTGAAAAAGAAGCGATCCATCGGTTTCATTCTTGAACTGGAGGACGATCAGTGACAACCCATTCCCGTACCAAGGGCATCATTCTCGCCGGAGGCTCCGGCACACGCCTGCATCCGGTGACCCTGGCGGTTTCCAAGCAGTTGCTGCCGGTCTATGACAAGCCGATGATTTATTACCCGTTGTCCACGCTGATGCTGGCCGGGATACGCGACATCCTGATCATTTCCACGCCCCAGGATACGCCGCGTTTCGAGCAATTGCTGGGCGACGGCACGCGCTGGGGCCTCAACATCCGCTATGCGGTGCAGCCCGAGCCGGAGGGCATTGCCCAGGCCTTCATCATCGGCGCGGATTTCATCGGCAATGATCCGTGCGCCCTGGTTCTGGGCGACAATATCTTTTACGGCCACGAACTGGCAGGTGATTTGCAGGCCGCAGCGAAAAAGGACAGCGGGGCGACGGTATTCGCTTACCGGGTGCAAGACCCCGAGCGCTATGGCGTGGTGGAATTCGATCAGGCCGGCCAGGCTCTTTCCATCGAGGAAAAACCCCTCAAGCCGAAATCCCGCTATGCGGT
>JAJXTJ010000145.1 GCA_021783895.1 Pseudomonadota bacterium
CAACGGGCAGATGAAGCCCGAACTGGCCGAGATTGCCCGACTCAAGAAAGAAAACGCGAAACTCAGGATGGAGCGTGACATCCTGAAAAAAGCCGCGGCCTACTTCGCGAAGGAATCGATGTGAAATTCGGTTTCATGGCGAAACACCGAGGAATCTGGCCGGTAGCAATCATGTCTGGGGCGCTCGGTGTCTCACGTAGCGGCTTCTATGCCTGGCTGGTGCGCCCGCCCAGCCAGCGCCAGCGGGACGACGAGGTGCTGGGTGCGCAGGTACGCCAGAGCTTCATCGGCAGCGACCGCACCTATGGTGCGCGGCGTGTCTGGCATGACGTGCTGGCGCTGGGTTTGCCGTGCGGCCTGCATCGCATCGAGCGGATGATGCGCGAGCAGGCCTTGCGCGCCCGGCCGAGACGGCGGGGGCTGCCGCAGGACAAAGGCTCGCGAAGTGTTATTGCCGACAACGTGCTGGACCGCCAGTTTGAGGCGGAGGCGCCCAACCAGAAGTGGCTGGCCGACTTCACCTACATCTGGACAGCCGAGGGCTGGCTGTATGTCGCGGTGGTGCTGGACTTGTACGCGCGGCGCATCGTCGGCTGGTCGATGCAGGAGAGCATGACTTCTCAGCTTGTGGCCGATGCCTTGATGATGGCCGTCTGGCGTCGCGGCAAGCCAGTGGAACTGCTGCATCACTCGGACCAGGGTAGCCAGTACACCAGCGAGCACTTCCAGGGCTTGCTCAGGGAGAACGGCATCACCTGTTCGATGAGCCGGGCTGGTGAGGTGTGGGACAACTCGGCGATGGAGAGCTTCTTCAGTTCAATGAAGACCGAGCGCATCAGCCGAAAGACCTACCGCACCCGGGAGCAGGCCCGCGCCGATGTGTTCGACTACATCGAGCGGTTCTACAACCCGACGCGTCGTCATTCAACACTCGGTTACGTCAGTCCGGTACAGTTCGAGGAAGCTTCAAAAGCTTAAAGGCGTGTCCACGAAACCGGGAACAGCCCATATATCGGAATGCGGGAGAGAAGCTCTGATGGGTAAGAAAATAAATTACTCAGAAGGGGACTGTTTTTCAATACCGCTACGAGGTGAGGGCTTTGCTCGTGGTGTGATAGCGAGAATGAATGGAAGGGGTACTGTTTTCGGCTATTTTTTTGGCCCCAAAATAGCCGACCTTGCCGATGTTTGTGTTGGTGATTTATGCCCAGAGCAAGCCATTTTTTCTGGCCAATTTGGTGATCTTGGTCTGTTAAATGGTGAATGGACAGTTATAGGGAGAGTTCCGGATTGGTCCCGGGAAAAATGGCGTTTCCCATCTTTTTTACGTTTTGATGAAGGTAGTCCAACTGGTTTTCTAAGTACGTACGATGAAGATTCTTTGCAATGCATAAACGAGCAAAAAATTAAACTTTCAGAGATCGATGTTCGTGATTATCCGGAAGATTCATTAATGGGTTATGGGTTCGTTGAGATTAAGCTCGCCAAGCTGTTGACCGTTTAGGCTCGCCCGCCGCAGAGCCTGTCAGTGTTTTTGTGTGTTCAGTCCGAGTGACAGGAGGCCAATATGCCAAGCGGAACATGGGTCATCGCAGTGTTTGGGATGCTGGCAATCGGCGGCTGCAGCAGCCTGGCTTCGCCCGATCCGGCGTCGCCGTATTACGGCTTTTTGCCGGGCTGGTCGGTGCAGCTCAATCAGGCGCTGCCGATCAATCCCGGCGCGGCGACGGTGCGTATGCAGTACGGTCAGATCGTGCCGCGCAACGGGGTGCAGGAACAGGACCCGTTCTGCATCATGGAAGTGAACACGCTGAGCGATCAGGTGCAGATGCTGCAACCGGGGCGCTTGGATGTGACGCGGGTCACGCGCAGCATCAGCACGATCACGGCCGCGGTGCCGTCGCCGCTGCTCAAGGCGCGCCATGTCTACGACGATGGCACCCCGAGTTTTCTGTATTACATCACCGAGTTTCGCCTGCATGACCCCGCCCGGCCGGACGTGCGCAGCCTGCGCTGCGCCTGGGATCAGATGGCGCCCGGCAACCGGGGGCTGATGCGGCATCTCACGCTGGAGGAGATGCGTGGTGCGTTGGGGGGATGGATCAGTTTGATTCCGCCGGTTGAGCGGCTGTGATGAAGAAAAATATGTGGGGCTTGAGGCAAAAGACAGGGTCTGGCCCTATTCAGCTACGAAATAACGAACCTGAGAATCAGCATCGCGGTTCAGAGGAACCGGTAGGCTGGGGAATGGGTTTCGTTCTTGTGTTTACGGTGGTGATAAATTTGGGCATCACTATGATTTGTTGGGGATGGTGGCTAAAGACTCCTTCTGATAGATGGATGGCGCCTTTTATTCTGATGATCTGTCATTGGGTTGGATACTATGAAATTGGCTATAAAAAATTCTTCTGCTCAGGTTTCCGGAAATCTTACTATCTGACATGGCTTGGTCCGGCAATACTTTCGAGCTTTGGTGTGTTGTTGGGTTTGGCACTCGGCCATCGGTAAACACACACCGGGGGCCAGCGCGTAGGGCGGATGAGGCCACAGGCCGTTATCCGCCGTATGCGGATTGGTGAAGGTGCTCGTTTGGCTACTGATCGTTGGCCGGGAGTAGCCCGGCAGCTAGTTACTTTCTTTTGTCTCGCCAAAAGAAAGTAACCAAAGAAAAGGCGACCCCGCTCATCCCCGAAACCCCGGAAATTGAGCCTGCCGGGTGGGCGTCAAAGAACTCGCCCCGCTTTTGTAATGCTGATTGATTTTTGTGAGCGGGGCTCAACACCTTTGCCGCTGATCCACCCGACAGACTCGATTTCCGGCTGGGCTGAGAGGGGATGAAGGTCAAAACCAGGGCGGCGGTGATGGGACGTTTGCGATTTGAATCACCCTCCGTTTTGTTCCCTTCTTTGAGCGTAGACCTCCGCCGCAAGATCAGGATTTCTTGCGCGCGCGCGGATGCGCCTGGTCGTAGACCGTGGCGAGGTGCTGCCAGTCGAGGTGGGTGTAGACCTGCGTGGTGCTGATGCTGGCGTGGCCGAGCATTTCCTGCACTGCGCGCAGGTCGCCGGACGATTGCAGCACGTGGGTGGCGAAGGCGTGGCGCAGCAGGTGCGGGTGGACATGCTGGTTCAGCCCGGCCTGCAAGGCCCAGCGCTTGAGGCGCAGCTGGATGCTGCGTGGTGTCAGGCGCGTGCCGCGCTGGTTCAGAAACAGCGCGGGGGTGTCGTCGCGCGCGAGCGGCGCACGCTGCTGCAGCCAGACGTTCAGCGCACTCAGCGCGTGTTGCCCGACCGGCACGATGCGGGTTTTGCGGCCTTTGCCGGTGACTTCCGCTTCGCCGGACTGCAGGTCGAGGTCGTTCAGGTCCAGATCGGCCAGTTCCGACAGGCGCAGCCCGGACGAATAGAACAGTTCGAACATGGCGCGGTCGCGCGCCTGCAGGGCGTCGTCTTCAGTGGCAGGTTGCGCACCGTTCAGCAGTTGTGTGCAGGTGTCGGGCGACAGCACTTGCGGCAGGGCCTTGGCGGCTTTGGGCGGACGCAGGCCGAGGCAGGGGTTGTGGGTGTAGCCGAGGCGGCGGCAGGCAAAGACGTAAAAGCCGCGCCAGCTGGAGAGGTGCCGCGCCACGCTGGCGGCAGACAGGCTTTTGCCGCGCAGCCTGACGATGGCGCCGCGGATGTCGGTGACGCTGAGTTCGGCCAGCGGTTTGCCGGCGCTCAGCTGGCCGAGTTGGGCCAGATCGCGCTGATAGGCCGCCACGGTATGCGGCGACAGCCGCCGTTCGGCGGCGAGGTGTTGCAGGTAGCTGTCGATCGGGTTCAACCTAGAAACCGTAGTTGGGCGCGCCTGATGGAGCGTCTGGGTGTGTGTCTGGCGCGAAGCGACGAGGCGGCAGGCCGGGGCCTGCAACGAGGAGCGACAAAGCCAGGCGCGCGTCCAGACGTTTCAGCGGGTGCGAAGCGGATTCACCTGACCGGTGAACCCTGACGAAGCCTGAAATGTCAGCATGCATGGAGCATTCCTAAAGGCGACAAGCGGTCAACTGCGGTTTTTAGGTTCATTCTTGCATCCGCACGAGTGCGGCGCTGATCAATTGGCCCAGGCGCTCGATGTAGATGGTGCCCATCCCAGCGTAGAAACGTTTTTCTTCCTCTGAGGCCAGTACCAGCAGGCCGACGGGGACATTGTTGGGGGCGACCCGCAGCGGGATGCAGGCAAACGCGCGCAGATGCGGCGACACTTCGCCGAACCAGTCGATCGCTTCGTCCACTGCCAGCACGCCGCACACTGGTTGCGCCATGGCGCAGATCTGGTCGCGCGCGGCCGGGGACACCGGGTCGCTCAGGCCGGGCACGCTGTCGGCGGGCAGGTTCCAGACACGCAGCGCATGGTGCGGTATCGCAAACCCTTCCCGCAGGTGCAGGGTCAGCGCCACCAGAATGTCCTGCGGCGTGCGCGTGGTCATCAGCGCCAGTGCCAGCGCCTGCATCTTGTCGGATATACCGTCGTTTTCCTCGCCGAACTGGATCAGCTCGGCGAGCTTGCTTTCCAGCATCCGCACCTTGTCGCGCATCGAAATGAGCTGGCGTTCGCTCATCGAAATGGCGTGGGTGCCATGCGGATGGGGAATGTTCAATTCCGCCGGCAGGGTGGGGAATTCGTTGAAGAAATTCGGGTGCTGGATCAGGTAGTCGGCGACGGCCTGGGGGGTGGTCGCGTTGGCTGGGGTATCGCTGGATGTGGTCATGGGATGTCTATGGCTCCTTCGAATACGGTCACGGCGGGGCCGGTCATGTACACCGGCTGGTCTTTGCCCGCCCATTCAATGATCAGG
>JAJXTJ010000146.1 GCA_021783895.1 Pseudomonadota bacterium
CCCCCGCAAAAGAAACCTCCGATGACGCCACGCCGGATGACGCCACGTCGGAAGAAGAACCTGTCGACTTGTGGGACCGCATCCGTGATGGCTTCGCCCTGCAAGATATGGATTCACCCCTGGTGCAGAGCAACGTTGCCTGGTATGCCAGTCGCCCCGACTACGTGCGACGCATGGTGGAGCGTAGCCAACTCTACCTGTACCACATCGTCGAAGAAGTAGAAAAGCGGGGAATGCCGACCGAGGTCGCCCTGATCCCGATAATCGAGAGCGCTTTCAATCCCAAAGCCTATTCCCGCAGCCACGCCTCCGGCATCTGGCAGTTCATCCCGTCCACCGGCAAAAACTTCGGCCTGAAGCAGAACTGGTGGTACGACGGACGCCGCGATGTCACGGCCTCGACAGACGCGGCGCTGGACTACCTGCAAAAGCTCCATGACATGTTCGGTAGCTGGGAACTGGCATTTGCCGCCTATAACTGGGGCGAGGGCTCGGTGCAACACGCCATCGACAAGAACAAGGCGAAGGGTCTGCCCACCGACTACCTCAGCCTGTCCATGCCCGAGGAGACGCGCAACTACGTACCCAGGCTGATGGCTGTCAAACAGATCATCATGGATCCGGAAAAAGCGGGAGTCGAACTGGCATCCATCCCCAACCGCCCCTATTTCGTCAGCGTCGCCACCAAGCGCATCGACGTCGCCGTAGCCGCGCGTCTGGCCGAAATGCCGCTGCACGACTTTATCTCGCTCAACCCTGCCTACAACCGGCCTGTCATCAGCGCCAAGGGTTCATCTACCATGCTGCTGCCGGTGGACAAGGCCGACACCTTTGCCAGCAACCTTGAAAGCTATGACAAGCCGCTGGTTTCCTGGAAATCCTATACGCTGGCACGCGGCGAAAAAATCTCCAGGGTTGCGCGGCGTTTCAGCATCAGTGTCGCCCGGCTAAAAGAGATCAACAACATCACCAGGCACAACAAGCTGTCTGCCGGACAGACTCTGCTGGTGCCGCTCGGCCGCCACGAAGCAACGGATATTGCCTTCGACGAAGCACAACAGGAGATCGAACCCGAAGAAGTCGAGCCGTTGTCGGTCTCATCCCGCTTTATTTATGCCGTAAAGAAGGGTGATACCCTGGCCGGCATCGCCAAACACCACAAAACCTCCGTAGCCAAAATCAAGGCACTGAACAATCTCAGGTCCAACCGCCTCAGCAACGGCCAGAAACTGGTAATCCGTCAGGAAGGCCTCGCCAAACGCAAGCTTGCAGCGGTCAAAGTCAAATCTGTGAAGCTGGCTGCGGCAGGCAAATCAAGGCATGTGAAACTAGCTGCGGCAGGCAAATCAAGGCATGTGAAACTAGCTGCGGCACATAGAACGAAACGCAGCCAGCGCTATTACACCGTGCGCCGTGGCGACACCGTAGCCAGCATCGCCAGGCAGTTTAAAGTCGCAACCAACGATATTCAGCGCTGGAACAATATTTCCGGCAGGCGTGGCCTCACCCCCGGCAATAAGGTTGCCCTGATGCTGCCCGACAAGGGCTGATTCATCTGTTGACGTCCAGCCGGTACTGGTTTTCAGAATACAAATAACAACTGGCACTGTGCGTTGCGCTGAAGCCAGCCACAGCCGGGTAGCTTTGCCTGCAAACGGTCGTGGCTTGCGGGCAGCGCGGGTGAAAATGGCAGCCTGACGGCGGGTTCGCCGGGGACGGCAAATCTCCTGCCAGACGGATGATTTCCCGGCGTGCGGCAACATCCACCACCGGCGCCGCCGAAAGCAGAGCACGGGTATAGGGATGGCGTGGCGCCTGCATCACCTCTTTCACCGTCCCCCGTTCGACTATCCTTCCCAGATACATCACGGCCACCTCGTGGGCAAAATACTCAACCACCGCCAGATTGTGGGTGATGAACAGGTAGGCCAGGCCCAGATCATTCTGCAGCCCCTTGAGCAAGTTGAGGATTTGCGCCTGCACCGAGACATCAAGCGCGCTGGTCGGTTCGTCGCACACGATCAGTTGCGGCTTCACCGCAAGCGCGCGCGAAATGGCGATGCGCTGGCGCTGTCCACCGGAAAATTCGTGGGGATAGCGGTACTTGCTGTCAGGGGAGAGCCCAACCTGTAGCAGCAAGCTGTCCATACTATTCTGGCGATCGACCGAACTCGTGACCGCTCCCAGCGCGACCATTCCCTCTTCGATGATGTCTGCGACCCGCATGCGCGGATCAAGCGAGGAATAAGGATCCTGGAACACGATCTGAAAATCGGCGCGTCTGGCGCGCAGCCTGGCGCCCTTCAACCGCGTCAGCTCAGTGCCGGCAAAGCGCACGCTGCCGGCAGTGGGACGGATCAACTGCACTATGCTCTTGCCCACCGTGGTCTTGCCGCAGCCGGATTCGCCCACCAGCGCCAGAGTGCGGCCGGAACGGATGTCCAGAGACACCCCGTCCACCGCCCTGACATGACCCGCAACCCGCTTGAGCAGACCCTTGTGGATGGGGAAATGCACTTTAAGGTTTTCAACCTGCAACAGGTCAGTGGGAGTTGATTTTGCAGGGTGGATAAGCGAAGCGCATCCGCCATCGCCCGGTGGATGCGCTTCGCTTATCCAGCCCACCCCCAGATCGAGGGGAAGGGTTGGTGGGGGGGTAGAAACCTCAGCCAAATGGCAGCGCACGCCATGGCCGGGAGCAACCTCGCTCCATGCCGGGACTTCATTGCTGCAACGCTCCCAGGCGAAGTCGCAGCGACCGGCGAAACGGCAGCCGGAAAACGCCTGGTCCAGCGGCGGCACGCTGCCACGGATTATCTCCAACTTCTGCCCGCGCCGCGCCGCACCCGGCAGCGAGGCGAACAGCTTGCGGGTGTAGGGGTGCAGTGGGTTGGCAAAAAATTCCTCGCGCCCGGCCATTTCCACAATTTCCCCGGCATACATGACCGCCACCCGCTGCGCCATTTCGGCCACCACGCCGAGATCGTGGCTGATAAGCATCACCGCCATGCCGCGCTCGCGCTGCAATCGGCGCAACAGCTCCAGCACCTGCGCCTGGATGGTCACATCCAGCGCCGTGGTCGGTTCATCGGCGATCAGCAGGTCGGGCTCGCACGCCAGGGCGATGGCGATCATCACGCGCTGTTTCATGCCGCCGGAAAACTGGAACGGATAGTCATGATAGCGCGCTTGTGGCGCGGGGATGCCAACCGCATCGAGCAGTTCCAGCACCCGCACCTGCGCCGCCTCACCCCGCAAGTCGGTGTGACGATGCAGGGTTTCGGCGATCTGCCGGCCGATAGTCACGACCGGGTTGAGGCTGGTCATCGGTTCCTGAAAGATCATAGCGATACGCTTGCCGCGCACTGTGCGCATGGCGATTTCCGGCAAGCCCAGCAAATCCTGGCCATCCAGCAAAACCCTGCCGGCCTCGATGTGCCCCGCCTCGGGCAGAAGACGCATCAGGGACAGCGCCGTCATCGACTTGCCGCAGCCGGATTCACCCAGCAGTGCGAAAGTTTCATGGCGATTGATGGCAAAGCTCACGCCATCGACCGCGCGCACCTGTCTTTTGCCGGCATCCAGCCATGTTTTCAGGTTATCCACGATAAGCAATGGAGTGCTCATCTCACCCTCGGATCGAACGCATCGCGCACGCGGTCGGAAAACAGGTTGGCCGACAGCACCAGCACGAACATGAAGACGAAGGCAGCCAGCAGCGACCACCACACCATTGGCTCTCGCGCCATTTCCAGCCGCGCGCCGTTGATCATGTTGCCCCAGCTCTGCATGGCCGGATCGACGCCGACGCCGACGTAGGACAACACCGCCTCGGCCAGCACCAACCCGCTGAAATCCAGCACGATCGAGATCAGCACGATGTGCATCACGTTGGGCAGGACGTGTCGGGCGATGATGCGGAAATGGCCAACGCCGAACGCCATCGCCGCCTGGATGAACTCCATTTCACGGATTTTCAGGGTCTCGCCACGCAACAGCCGGCACAGCCCGGTCCAGCTGGTAATGCCGAGGATCACGCAGAGGAACAGCAGGCGGATGTCGGCGCGCGCCGCCACGGTATCGAACAGCTCCTGATTGCTGTCCATGTAGACCTGCAGGATCAGCACAGCCGCAGCGATCAGCAGCACGCCGGGAATCGAGCTGAGGGTGGTGTAGGTATACTGGATCACGTCGTCCACCCAGCCGCGGAAATAGCCCGCCATGATGCCGAGCAGCAGGGCAAAAGGCAGCATCACCAGGGTGGTGAGCGTGCCGATCATCAGGCCGGTGCGGATGCTCTTCAGCGTCAGGTAAAACACGTCCTGGCCGACCTTGTCGGTGCCGAAAATGTGATACTTGGCGGATAATACCGTAGCCAGGCAGACGAACAGAACCACCAGCCCGATGGTGGCCAGCAAGGTGCGCCAGGGAATTTCATCGCGCCCATGAAGAATCATCGCCCAGGCCGCACCGGGCAAGACGCTGCGGCGCCGTGCCAGCCAAAATGCCAGCCAAAACGCCCCTCCCCCGCTCAGGGCAAGCGCATAAATGCCCCCCCGCAATGCCGTAATGGCGACATCTCCCGCCAGCTCCCGCGCCGGATCGCGCAAGTTCGCCCCGCCGAACTTGAGGCGCGGATAGCCGCGCACCTGCTTGCCTCCAGGCAGCTCGATGGTTTCCTTGGTATAGAGTTGCGCAGCGAAAGGCGCAGAATAGGTTTTTTCTACCTGCGTTCTGAGCGGGCCGACCATCAGGTCGAATACGCTCAGCACCTCGGGAGAGAAATGCGTCTCAATCGCTGCCGGGCGGTCGCCA
>JAJXTJ010000147.1 GCA_021783895.1 Pseudomonadota bacterium
GCCGCGCGCGACCTGCTCCACCTGCCGCTGGCGCAGCTGCAGACGCTGATTTTCGTCATGCTGGTGTTCACCGGCCTGGGCAACGTCTACCTGGTGCGCGAACGCCGTCATTTCTGGCAGTCGCGGCCCAGCAGATGGCTGATGGTCGCCACGGCTCTGGATCTGGCGGTGGTCTGCATGATGGCGAGCCAGGGCGTGCTCATGGCCGCGATCAGCCCGCTGCTGATCGCGGGATTGCTGGTGCTGGCGCTGGCCTACCTGGTCATGATGGATTTCCTGAAAATACGCATTTTCAAGCGCTTCGGGCTGGCATGAAAGGATTGAATGCGCATCCTCCTGGTTGAAGACGACCGCATGATCGGCGAAGCCGTGTCCGTGGCGCTGCGCGATGCCGCTTACGCCGTGGATTGGGTGCAGGACGGGGAAACGGCCTTGCGGGTGCTCGACAATCAGGAACATCAGGCCGTGCTGCTCGACCTGGGGTTGCCCAAGCGCGATGGGCTGGAGGTGCTGCGCAAGCTGCGCGCCGGCGGCAGCCGGTTGCCGGTGATCGTCGTCACGGCCCGTGACGCGGTGGAAGATCGTATCAAGGGTCTGGATTTCGGCGCCGACGATTACCTGGTCAAACCCTTCGACGTCGATGAGCTGCTGGCCCGGTTGCGCGCCGTCATCCGTCGCCAGGGCGGGCAAGCCTCGCCGGTGCTGACCAACGGCGCCGTCAGCCTCGATCCGGCCACACGGGAAGCGCGCCACGGCGATGTCCTGTGCTTTTTGAGCGCCCGCGAATTCGCGCTGCTGCAAGCCCTGCTGCTGCGTCCCGGCGCGATCCTCGCCCGGACGGAGCTGGAGGAACGCATTTACGGCTGGAATGAGGAGGTGGAAAGCAACGCCATCGATTTCCTGATCCACGGCATACGCAAAAAACTCGGCGCGGACGTGATCAAGAATGTGCGCGGAGCCGGCTGGATGGTGGCGCGCGATTCATGAACCACTCCCTGCAACAGCGCCTGTCGGTGTGGCTGAGCGTGGCCATCGTGATCATCGGCTTTCTGGCCGGCGGCATGTCATTCTGGCTTGCCTATAACGAAGCGCAGGAATTTCAGGACGACTCCCTGCGCCAGATTGCCTCCCTGGTGGACGCCGACCGCCTGCCTTCCGCCGGGCAACGTTCGGCGGGAGCGATGGATAACGATCCCGAAGCGCGAATTGTCGTTCAGCGCCTTTCCGCATCCCGTGCCCCCGGTTCTGCACGTCTGACGCTGCCGGCGGGTATGATGGCGGGCTTTCATACCCTGGACATCGGCGGGACACAATGGCGCGTCTATGTCCGTATCTTGAAGTCGGGGGAACACATTGCGGTCGCCCAGGAGACTCAGGTTCGCAGTGAAGCCGCACGCGACAGCGCCTTGCGCACCCTGTTGCCCTTGATTGCGCTGATCCCCCTGCTGGCGTTTTTTTCCAGGCGTCTGGTCGGCGCCAGCCTGGCGCCGGTTCGCGTCCTCGCCCAAGTAGCCGACGCCCAGTCGGAAGACCGTCCTGCCGCTTTGCCCACCGCCCAGGTGCCGGACGAGATCGCACCTTTCGTGCAATCGATCAACCGCCTGCTTGAACGGATCAACCGCCTGATGGCGCAACAGCGGCGCTTTATCGCCGACGCCGCCCACGAGTTGCGCACGCCGCTGACCGCGTTATCGTTACAGGCACAGAACCTGGAACGGGCCGATTCGCTGGCGGCCTGCAAGGAGCGGCTGCTTCCGCTCAAAACCGGGCTGGAGCGATCCCGCCATCTGCTCGACCAGCTATTGAACCTGGCCCGGCAACAGGCTGGTGCGGGCAACCGGCAGCGGGTCGATCTGGTCGATATTGCCCAGACCGTGATCGAGGAACTGTTTCCCTTCGCGGAGATGAAACGTATCGACCTGGGCCTGGGGCGGCAGGACAAAATAGGGATCGACGCCGAGGTATCGGCAATCCATATGCTGCTGCGCAACGCGGTAGACAACGCCTTGCGTTATACCCCGGAAGGCGGAGAAGTCACGGTCCATGTCCGCAGCAGCGGGGATGACGGTGTCGTGGAGGTCATCGACAACGGCCCCGGCATTCCGAAGGAGGAACGGGAACGGGTGTTCGATGCGTTTTACCGCGTGCCGGGCAGCCCTGACGGCGGTAGCGGCCTGGGACTGGCGATCGCGAGCAACATCGCCGACCGTATGGGAGGAAGCGTCACGCTTGAAAATCGGGCGGAAGGATCGGGGCTTGCCTTCGTCTATCGCCAACGCCTGTCATCTTCCTTGCCGCGCTGAACGCCCCCTAAGCCGGACGAGCCGGAACCAGAATGGGGTGATGGGTGAGGGGTGATGATCGAAGGTTTTCATTACCCATTCCTCATCACCCATTACCGCCGATCAATGGGGAGACTCGATTGATCTTGTTGATTTTCTGGCGACATGTCGGTCTGAAGACCTGCCTACAACAACCGATACCACGCGGCGATAAGTTCCAGGCAGAATGAAGCACTACGCTAGAACCGTGCCGCGTGAGCAACGGCGACTGATTACTGGCCGATTTGCTTGCTGACGCCGTTTTCCTGCTGGTTCAGGGTTTTCTGTTCCTGTTTGGTGATATGCCCGCCATTTTGAGAAGCCATGTTCCGCTCCTCCTGACGAATCTGGCGGTCGTCTTTGTGTAACTGCCGGGCCTGGCCACGGCAAGCAAAGCGGCCAAGCGGGTGCGGGACGGCGCAACAAGTGTATTCATCATGTCAAAACTCGGTATGAAGCCGGACACCCCAGACACTCACCGGCCCTCGGTCGGCGTTGTAAGCGGGGTTGTTGACGTGCTGATAGTCGACGGTTAGCCAACTCTTGCTCGCTATCCCGATGCTGTAATAACCCTCGAAGGCCCGCTCAGGACGATAGTTGAGCTTTCCGTCGCCAATCAGGAAGCCGGTACCGCCGGCGGCCAGATAATCCTGGTGTGCCCTGGACAAGCCGTTTTGGGCCGAAGCCAGGCCCAACGTGTCTTTCGCCCGCCCCCACCGGGCACCCTTGAGCGATAGCCCCACCTGGGTTGATCGCTCCGCCTCCGTATAGGAAAACATTTCTGTCCCGCCATCATTCCAACTCGTCCGGGCGAAGACTCCCAGGTTGCCGGTAAGGTTCTGCTCCAGATTGACGCCGTACCCATGCTTGATGTTGGGACGACGCACGTTGCCGACATCGGGAATGCCGCCACCGTTGGCCGCCGCGTAGGCGAGGGCATCGTCGAATCTGCCCATCAGCTCACGATTGCGGAAGACCAGAACACGAATCTTGCCCGGTTGTCCGGCAATTTCGTGAGCATGCTCGATTTCGACCTGGTCGCCATGGAAGTTCATAAGACTGTAATTGAGCTGCAAGCCGTTGGATTGTCTCGGCACGGCAAATCGACCGGCACGAAAAGTCCATTCATCATGGTAGTACTCCAGAGCGGCGCCCCATGTGTATCCCCGAACATCGGCGGCGTAGTCGAACGCCCCGTGGGCGACGTTGACCCAGTTAAGGAAATCCTTCCTGCCATCGTGTGCGAAAGCGTTATTGTCAAAGATATCGACGATGGAGAGCTTCCCTGCTGACAGTACAAGCCGCCGCTTGTCCAACGAGCCCGCCAGTTGGTTGATGCCGGATTCCACGCGCTCTTTTTCTCCACTGCCGAGATCCCAGGTTTGCCGGAGAAAAATGCGAGGGCTATAAAAAAGAGGATTCGGCCCGGCGGCTTTTTGCAGTTCAGAATTAGGAACCGAAGCAAGCCCCGTCAAGCCGGAAAATGGGACGCCGAGGACCATTTCTTCATTGGCATAAACTTCTGCGCCAGACCAGGGACGAAATCCGAGATAGGCGGTTGTGGTGAAGGAGTGGCTCTGTTCCCGCTGGGGCGACAGGCTGTTGAAGCCGGGCAAGGTGTAGGCCGCGTTGAACGCCGGTTTTTTTTGATAGATGTAGGTGATCTGTCCCTTAAGGTCGAAATCCTGTTGTGGGACTTTATCGTCCGCCGCCCTCATCTCTGAGGAGGGGGCCAAGGCAATTTCCGGGTATGCCGTTTGCGTAGCGGCTTGCGCTGAGGCAAGCCAGGTACACAGTGTGGTTATGGTCAGGACGTTCAACAGTCGGTGCAGGGGTATCATGAGGTTTGTACTTGAAAAAATTGAAGGAGATAATATTATAAATGATAACCATTATCATGTGCAGCAATAATAGCCCACGCAAAAGCGGGGCTGTTAGCGTTCTGCGCATGATGATAAAGCCCCCTGAGTGCGTATCCCAATAGCCTTTCACCGGGCAGCCTTCGTGGCATTCGCTGGCGCCGCGAGGGGATTCCAGATCGCGATCGTACCAGGAGAGCAGCATGTTGTCGCCGAGTTCCTCGCCGGCGGTGGCTCGGGCGAGCTTCATGGCGGCGTCGAAGCCGAGGGGAGTGGCGGAGTTGTCGATGTGACGGATTTTCATGAGACTTTCCCAAAATTGTTTTCAGGTTGAAAAATACCGCGAATGCTCGGGTTTGAAAAGGACTGAGATTGAACAGGGGCTGGCAATGATCAAACGGGAGTTGGCGGAAGTAAAAATGGAGCGTGACTTGTTAAACCCCAATTATCCTAAAAACCTTGATTGATCCACGAAAATCACGAAAGACACGAAACAAATCAAAAACTTGAACAGGCCAAGCCATTCACCCATTGGGTAACGATCTACACTACTGCATCTCTTTGAATATTTTGCAAGTTTTCGCCTTACGGCGAAATACCTGCTTACCCCATTTCGTGTCTTTCG
>JAJXTJ010000148.1 GCA_021783895.1 Pseudomonadota bacterium
GGCCTTTGAATCTGCCTGAAACTGCTCGATATTGCCGATTTTGGCCTTTGAATCTGCCCGAAGTTGGTTGAGCCGGTCGACCAACTGCGATTTGTTCGGTGTTTCTCGGTCGTCGATATGTCGTTCTTCGTATTCGGCCATCAAATTTCCTTTTCGGTAGTGACGATGGCTGCGGGATTGCCGGATTCGTCCAACAATGCCGAGGCCGTCAGACTAACCTTGATCTCGCGACTATCCCTGGTGCGGCGCCGTGTTTCACAGGGCGGCACATGTTCGCTACGCTTGATCCGCTCGATCAGGTCGCGCGTTTCCTCCTGGGCTGTTTCTGGGATCAACAAGCTGGCGTCGAGCTGGAGCGCCTCCGCTTCAGTATAGCCAAACATTTCCTGTGCGCGCCGGTTCCAGAGCAGTTTTGTGAAGGCGTCCAGGCCGTCGGTCGAGGCGCCGACACCCACTACCGGAAAGGTTTGTTTCGTGGCTTCGGGTTGCTTGTCACTCTGTTCCTTTTCTGCGGAATGAGGATGAGAATTGGATTTTTTGAGCATCGGTAGGGTTCAGTTGAATTATTGGAAAATTGGATTAACATTACTTCGCTGCCGGAAAAATAACAAGAACTCGTGGTACATTGCGCGGCGGATACCGCATTAACGAGAAACTCGCGAAGCGAGACCTCGTTCCTATCTCCCTCTGGGAGAGAGTTAGGAGAGGGGAATGGTCGTTTAACCAGGATTGACCGGGCTGGCCTGAAACAGTATCATTAGCCGCTTTGCAAAAACGAGAAAACCAGCCATGCGGGAAAAGTTGGTTGCGGGTAACTGGAAGATGAACGGCGTTCTGGCGCAGAACAAGGCGCTGCTGGAGACTGTCGTTGCTGGCATGGCTGGCGTGCAGGGCATGGGTTGCGCGGTGTGCGTGCCTTATCCGTACCTATTCCAGGCGCAATTCTTGTTGAAGGACACCGCGATTGCCTGGGGTGCGCAGAACCTGAGTCAGCACGACAAGGGCGCTTTTACCGGCGAGGTTTCCTCGGCGATGCTGCTGGATTTCGGCGGCAAGTACGTGCTGGTGGGCCATTCCGAACGTCGCGCCATTTACGGCGAGGACGATGCTACGGTGGCGCTGAAATTCGAGGCGGCGCAGAAGGCTGGGTTGACGCCGATCCTGTGTGTAGGCGAGACCCTGCAGGAGCGAGAATCCGGCATGACCGAGGTGGTGGTTGCGCGCCAGCTCGACGCGGTGACCGGGAAGTGCGGCGTGTTCGCTTTGTCCAAGGCAGTAGTGGCCTACGAACCGGTCTGGGCAATCGGCACCGGCAAGACGGCCTCACCGGAGCAGGCGCAGGCGGTACATGCTTTTATTCGCGGCAAGATTGCGTCCCAGAGCAAGGATGTTGCCGACGGCCTGGTCATTCAGTACGGGGGCAGCGTCAAAGGGTCGAATGCGGCTGAGCTGTTCGGCATGCCGGATATCGACGGCGGCTTGATCGGCGGCGCCTCCCTGGATGCGCAGGAATTCCTGGCGATCTGCCACGCGGCAAAGCGCTAAACTGTAATACGAGGTAACAATGGAAACACTGGTTTGGGTTATACATATTATTGCGGCGTTGGGCACCATTGGCTTGGTGCTGATGCAGCACGGCAAGGGTGCGGATATGGGTGCTGCGTTTGGTAGCGGCGCATCCGGCAGTCTGTTCGGCTCATCTGGATCGGCTAATTTTCTGAGCCGCACCACGGCGATTTTTGCCACGGTTTTCTTTTTGACCAGCTTGGGATTGACCTATTTTTCCAGCCACAAGAGCAAGCCGGTGGGAGTGATGGAGTCGCATGTCCTGGTGCAGCCCGCCGTTCCTGCGGATGCTGCCAAGCAAGTAGCGCCCGTTGTGCCAGCTCCGGCTGGTACTGCCGGGTCGAAGGCGGGAGAAATCCCTAAGTAGTCCCCTTGTTTTTGAATGCCGATGTGGTGAAATTGGTAGACACGCCGTCTTGAGGGGGCGGTGGCGCAAGCCGTAGCAGTTCGAGTCTGCTCATCGGCACCATTAGTTAGTTTCATGCGGTTCCAGCAAGTCTCAGCAAGTCCCACAATAGCCCGCCCAGCCCAGCGTTGTGTGGGTTTTTTGTTTCATGGCGTCCTATCGAGTTCATTGACGGCCCACCACTTTTAGGGAACACTTTAGGGAACAGTGATTTTGAATTCCCTAAATGAGCTTTTCCACTGTTCCCTAAAATGGAGGTGCGGCGATGGCAAGACCAGTGGTAGCCTTGACGGACAAGACCATCCAGAATGCAAAGGCGACCGACAAGCCTCGTCGGCTGTTTGATGGTGGCGGCCTGCATGTGTTGGTCAATCCTGACGGATCTAAGTATTGGCGGCTCAAGTTTCTCTTTGGAGGAAAGGAAAAGCGCATTGGGCTGGGGGTGTATCCCGAAGTTGGCCTGGCAGATGCCAGAGTGAAGGCCGCCGAAGCCCGCAAGCTGTTGGGTGCCGGCATCGACCCGTCCGCCCAGCGCAAGGCGGACAAGGCGTCCGCTGCAGCCGAACAACAGCTCATCCTGGACACCTTCGAGGTCGTGGCGCGGGCGTGGTACGAATTGAAGCGCACCAGGAACTGGGCAACAGCGACCGCACGCAAGGCCGACGAAGCCCTGACCATAGACCTTATCCCCGCTCTTGGATGTATCCCTATCGCTGATCTAAAAACGTCCGAAGTGAAGGCCGCATTGCGGGCCATCGAGCAACGCTCCCCGCACATGGCGCATAAGGCGCAACAGTATTGCAGCGCGATCGTGCGCTATGCGATTGAAGAAGAAAAGCGCGAAGAGGGTAAATTCCTGGACTTGCGCGGCGCGTTGAATCCGCTGGGAGATAACCATTTTGCCGCCTTCGGCGAAAAGGACTTGCCCGGCTTCCTGAAAAAGCTCGATGGCTACGGCGGCGCGGTGCAAACCCGAATCGCCATCAAGCTGCTGATGCTGACTTTTGTGCGACCGTCCGAATTGACCGGCGCTGCCTGGGCTGAATTTGATCTTGATGCAGCCGAGTGGCGTATCCCCGCCGAACGAATGAAAATGAAACAGCCGCATATCGTGCCATTGTCCAATCAGGCCATGCTGCTGTTGCGGGAACTGCACACCATGACGGCTTACAGTCCTTTCCTGTTCCCCAGCGAACGGGCGCCGCTTACCAAGCCGATGGCACGCGACACCTTGAGCAAGGTTTTACGGGTGCTAGGCTACCAGGGCATGGCAACCCCGCACGGCTTTCGGGCGATGGCTTCCGCCATGCTGAACGAAATGGGCTTTCATCCTGACTGGATAGAACTCCAGTTGGCCCACCGGGAACCCAATAAAATAAGGCGTGCTTACAACCATGCAAAACACCTGGCCGAGCGCCGGGGCATGATGCAGCATTGGGGCAAATTTCTTGACGAAATGGCGAAGGATGGCAAGGTGCTGGCCTTTGAAAAATCGGCGGCGTGAATGAATGGCGTTACCGCGCAACGGAAACAAAGACTGACCGTATTCCTCCATTTTTTCTGGCATCGCTGGCGTTGGATAAATCCGACACTCGGAATTCGGTGTAAACAAACTGTAACAATCCGGGGGGATAATCAGAATCTCAACTTTAACTATCAAGGAGATCTCAGGATGGTAACGAACATGAAAACAATTTCGAAAACGCTGGGTTTTGGCGCATGTGCGCTTCTTTTTTGCGCGAGCACTATGGCGGATGAGGTCACGGGGGCTGGAAGCACGGCGATCTACCCTGTGCTATCGCAATGGGCGAATACCTACAAGGCAAAGACCGGCGAATCGATCAATTACCAGTCCATCGGTTCCGGCGGCGGCATCAAGATGATCGAAGAAAAGACCGTCAACTTCGGTGACAGCGACATGCCCCTGACACCCGGTCAGCTCAAGGAAGCCAATCTGGTGCAATTCCCCGTTGTGATCATCGGCATCACCCCCATAGTGAATGTGCCTGGCGTCAAATCCGGCGACATGCTACTGGACGGCAAGGTTCTGGCCGACATCTACCTCGGCAGGATTACCAACTGGAACGACAAGGCCATCAAGGATCTGAATCCGAAACTGAACCTGCCTGATCTGAATATCACGGTTGTGCATCGCGCTGACGGTTCGGGAACCACCTTCTACTTCACGGACTACCTGTCCAAGGTCAGCCCGGAATGGAAGGCAAAAGTGGGCTCCAATACTGCCGTTTCCTGGCCTGCTGGCATGGGCGGAAAAGGAAGCGAAGGCGTCGCATCCTATGTTAGCCAGATCAAGGGCTCCATCGGCTATGACGAATATGCTTATGCCATGCAGGCGCATCTGACCTGGACGCGCATGGTTAATGGCGACGGCAAGACCGTTTCTCCGAAGCCCAAGTATTTCCAGGCAGCATCGGCCAAGACGGACTTCGCCCATGCCAGCGACTTCTATGCCATCATGACCAATGCGCCTGGCGCGGACAGCTGGCCCCTCACCGCCACCACCTACTTCCTGCTGCGCAAGGACGCCACCCAGGCAGACAATGCAAAAGTGGTCAAGTTTGCGAAATGGTTCCTTCATAACGGCCAGCCCGAAGCGCAACGCCTTGACTATGTGCCGCTTCCTGACGCCACCGTCAAACTGATCGAAAGCTACACCAAGAGCAAGCTCGGCGTCTGATTTGCCGGAAGCTGAAAGAAGGGCCGCAATGCGGCCCTTCCTCAATTCCAGCGGAGAAATCGCCTCAAAAAACTCACAATTCCAAACCTCGGGGCAGGTCTTGTCATCACGGTCTATTTTAC
>JAJXTJ010000149.1 GCA_021783895.1 Pseudomonadota bacterium
CGACACCGGCGAGGTGCTGGGGGTGGTCAATTCGGTGTACGTGAAAGGCGCCAAGGAAGCCGCTCTCTCCGCGCCGAGCGGCATCAGCTACGCGATTCCGGTGAAGTATGTGCACCAGCTGCTGGAGCGGGCGCTGCCGACAACGCCCTCAAACTACTTCGGCGGCCAGAACGGAAATGGCGCGAAGCCGAGCCGCAGACAGTGCCCTTGCACGGCAAGGCGAAGGCGACAAAGCAAGTTTTGATTTGAGCAGGGAATTACATGCCTTCGGTCAGGCTGACGCCCAGCCCGAACGACTGCTGCTTGTGGTTGTAGTCGATGAGCGATTCACCGTAACCGTTGAAATACTGCAGGTAGCCCTTCAGGCGCCCATACAGCGGGAAGCTCCAGTTGAGCTTCACCGCTCCACGGTTTTCAGAAGTCTTCAAGTTGTTGCGCAGCAGTAGCGAATAGGCGTTGCGGCCATCGCGGTAGACCGCCAGCAGATCGCCGTGCCCCAGGTAATCCTCGATGTCGGGGTTGTCGTCTTCATCGGCGTTTTCCGGTATGCGGTACCAGGGCCGGATCAGCAGCGCCAGATCGCCGCGCTCGAATCCGAATTGCGCATAAACCCGGTTCCAGCTGCGCGACAGCCCTTCGCTGCGGCCATTCGACTGGTGCACCATTCCCAGGTTGAGGAAACGGCTGCGGAATCCGGCAATCTCGACATCCGTCCGGTAAACCAGCATCACTTCCGGCTCGTAGTTGGTCTCGCGAAACGGCGAGGAAATGGTGTCGTTGTAGGCCTGCCAGAACGAGGTGATGGTGTAGCCGAACCAAAGGTCGAGGTCGTCGTGACCCAACACCCCTTCCATGCCCTTGATCTTGAAGCTCAGCTGCAGTTCAGTCTCGATCGAGTCGAGCCCCAGATCAGGCTGGATAAATGTGTCCTGGAAAGGCGTGTTGTTGGGCGACGTGCTGTACTTGATCGGCATGAAATAATTCGGCCGGTGGGGGCGGAACAGAAAGGCGCCCTGCTTGGCTTCGTCGTCGAGCTCCCAGTGGCGCGACAGCGCCGACAGCAGATCGGGTGCGTCTTGCACCGGTTTGGCCGCCACGGGCAACGGCTCAAGCAGGGTATCGGTCTTGGCTTTGGCCGGAGGGACGGGTATCGCCTCGGGCTGCGAACGTCCGGACACGCGGTCGTAGCACGCCAGCCGTTCGGCATCCGCCGGGATCGTGCTGCAGCCTTCCCAGTCGGCAATCGAGGCGGCGGTCGCCTGACCGGGCAGGCTGGCGGACAGCAGCGCCAGCAGGATGACGCCAGTCGCATGGCGGTTGAAAGTCATCGCGCCCCTTCCTAGTCGAGGATGGCGCTGTGGCCCGGCTCGGGCGCCATCGCGTCCCAGCCGAACTGCGTCTGCAAATCGGCGGCGAATCCGGTCGCCACGGCTTCCTCGCCGTGCACCACGAACACCCGGCGCGGCTTGCTGCGGAAGTGCCCCAGCCAGGCGAGCAGCGCGCTGCGGTCGGCGTGCGCCGACAGACCGCCCAGGGTGTAAAGGTCGGCGCGCACCGGAATGTCTTCGCCCAGCAGGCGCACGCGTTTGGCGCCATCGACCAGGCGGCGGCCGAAGGTGCCGGCAGCCTGGAAGCCGGTGATGAGGATGGTCGATTCACGGCGTGCCAGGTTGGCGCGCAGGTGGAACTTGATGCGCCCGGCCTCGCACATGCCGCTGGCCGAAATGATGACGGCACCGCCCGTGATGCGGTCGAGCGACTTCGATTCCTCCACGTCTTCGACGAAATCGAGCTTGCGGAAATGCGCGGCGCCGCCGTGGCGTCCCATCAGTTCATGGGTTTCCTCATCGAGCAGCGCCATGTGCTTGTAAGTGATTTCGGTGGCGGCGGTGGCCATCGGCGAATCGACGAACACCGTGAGCTTGGGGATGCGCGCCTGCCGCGTGAGATCGGCCAGCAGATAGAGGATGTCCTGGGTGCGGCCCACCGCGAAGGCGGGAATAATGACGTTGCCGCCTTTCCTTTCGAGGGTGTCGTTGATCGCCTCCACCAGTTCGTCCTGCGTCGCTTCCATGCTCTTGTGGTCGCGGTTGCCGTAGGTCGATTCGACCACCAGGTAGTCGGCGTCGTGGATGTGGGTGGGATCCTGCAGCAGCGGCCGCGCGGGCTGGCCGAGGTCGCCGGAAAACACGATCTTGCGCCGCCCCGCACCTTCGCCCACCCACACCTCGACGATCGCCGAGCCGAGAATGTGGCCGGCATCGCGGAAGGTGCAGCGCACCTTGGGATGCGGCGCGATTTCCAGGTCGTAATCGACCGGGTTCAGCTGCTTCAACGAAGCCTGCGCCTGCGCCACCGTATACAGCGGCGCGATGTCGCGCGGCGGCAGCCCACGCGCCTGTTCGCGCCGATCCATGTCCTTGCGGAAGCGGTTGAGGTTGGCGAATTCGGCTTCCTTTTCCTGGATGTGCGCCGAATCCGGCAGCATCACCGCCAGCAGGTCGCAGGTGGCACGAGTGGTGTGGATCGTGCCCTTGAAGCCCATCGCGACCAGCCGCGGCAGCAGGCCGGAGTGGTCGATATGGGCATGGGTGAGGATGACGAAGTCGATGCTGCGCGGATCGTAGGGGAAGGCACGCTGGTTCTTGGCACGGGTTTCGCGACCACCCTGAAACATGCCGCAATCGACCAGAAAGCGCACGCCGCCGGCTTCCATCAGATAGCTGGAGCCCGTCACTTCGCGCGCAGCGCCGAGAAAAGTCAGTTTCATATGTTCGTCCCTCGCCTGCCTCTTCGCAGGCCTTACCGTCGCGGATATGTTAAATGCGTTTAAAGGTGGGAATAATTATTTCTCGGGGATGACGACGATGATCACCCGGAAAAATTCCTGCGCCGGCGCTGCCAAGTGAACGCTGAGAGGAGGTGGAGTGGAGGATGCAGGCCGCTTTGGAAGGCGGAGATCTATTACTCGATGGATGCAAATTCATGAGCAAGAGATTTTTGACGCTGCCTTTATTGTTCATGGTTTCCAATAATCGTTAAAATTCACTCCATAACGGCTGGCCATCATCATGTGCTTTCCTGGCCGGGGCCGATGCAGCCTACTACACGGCTGGCTCTCAATTTTTCAGTCTTAACCAAGGTGCGTAGCAGCATGAATAATCGTTTGATAGTATTGATCGGCACCTTGCTTCTGGGTACCTCCGCCCATGCCGAACCCGTCGGCCTTTTGACTGCCGGATCGGTCAGTGCCGGATTGGGCAATCGGGATTGCAAGAACAATGTCGGCATCGACTGCATGGATCATTTCGCCTACGACTTGAGGGGGCGTGTGTCGATCCCCTTTGGCAACTCCTTTTCCGTCCAGGCCGATGCGAAATACGAGGGCTATGCGGGCGCCGATGATGAGGATAATCAGGTCACCTCGGCGTCTGTATTCGGTCTCCATGCCTCCTACCGCAATCCAGACAGATTCCTGCTTGGCGCTTTTGGCGCCTACAGTTTCAGCGAGCCGGGCATTTTCGACACGGCTTCCGGATTTTTATACGGCGCAGAAGGCCAATATTATTTCGACAGGGTGACCCTGTATGGCCAAATCGGCGCCGCGGATATCAGCAACGACAGTTATGGATCATTCGATGACTCATTCTGGGGGGTGGGCCTGCGTTATTTCTGGAAAGACGACATCCTGCTCGAAGCAACCTGGCTTGAAGGCGGCCCGAAGGATACAAGGGAATGGAGTGTGCAGAGCAAGATGCGTTTGATGAACCAGCAGCCGCTTTATGGATTTTTCCAATACATACGCAGTGATTACTTTTCTGAAACAGCACCGGACGCGGCCGGCAGGGACCACACGATTTGGATTGGTCTGACCTGGGAATTTGGCACCCCTTCCCTGTATGCCAATGACCGTCGCGGCGCGACGCTGACCACGCCGATGATGCCCGGACTCGCCGCAGGCTGGGCGGAGGTGCTGAAAAATCAGATACCGTAATAATCCGGGGCTTGCATAAACAGTTTTTTACTCAAAGCATAATGATCACGCCCGTTCAGCGATGAACGGGCATTTTTCATTTTTCTGCACAGCCCATTCAGGGCAGCCTGCCCGTGTCTGCGTCTGAAATCGAATACCCGCAACTGTCTGTGGTTTCGGCCAAACCATGCAGCATGGCAGCGACCACGCGACGCATCTCCTCCTCGCCCACAACGTAGGGCGGCATGCAATACACCGTATTGCCGATGGGCCGCAGCAACACACCCTGTTCCAGCGCACTTTGCCCAAAGCGCCGGGCAAAGCCCGGATGCGCCTCCGCCACGTCAAATGCCCAGATCATGCCCATATGCCGGAAATACCGGACGCGCGGATGGTTCCTGACCGGCTCTAGCAAGGCGGTGAAGCCTTCGGCCTTGTTGCGATTGACCGCGAGGACTCCGTCCTGCTCGAAGATATCCAGCACCGCCAGCGCCGCCCGGCAGGCGAGCGGGTTGCCCGTATAGGAATGCGAATGCAGGAAGCCGCGTGCAGTGTCATCACCGTAAAACGCAGCGTAGATAGCGTCGGTTGACAGTACCGCTGACAGCGGCAGGTAGCCGCCGGTGATGCCCTTGGACAGGCAGATGAAATCGGGGCGGATGCCGGCCTGCTCGCAGGCGAACATCGTCCCGGTACGGCCGAAACCCACGGCAATTTCGTCGGCTATCAGATGCACCTGATAGCGGTCGCACAGTTCGCGCGCACGCGTCAGGTAGGTCGGGTGATACATCGCCATGCCGGCG
>JAJXTJ010000150.1 GCA_021783895.1 Pseudomonadota bacterium
CGGTGGTGTATTCCTGCTTCGGTATCTTCATTGTCTTCCCTTCCATTGTGAATGACATTTTACGTCACCCTTGGAAGACGAAATTCCGGGGGAAGGTCACCAAAGAATTATATGGAACTGTGGGCGTGTGTTATTTGAGCCCGATAGCAACCCAGATGGGGGCAGTAGAAGGTAATGAAGCCTATTACACTCTTATGCCACGAGACTATGCTTTCAATGCTTTTTCGCGAGGGCAAGGAATGCCGCCGTCAATGGAGCTGGATTATGTGAATGCCCAAGTTACCGTACTGCAGCCCCCAATTCACGGCAGCTTAAGCAATGATTTGTCTCCAGGCCACGAAATTATTTACCGCCCAACTTCGGGTTATGCGGGTAACGACAAGGCAGTATTCTTAGTTAATGTTGACGGTTATAAGGTAAAAGTTGTTTATTTCATTAAAGTGGGTGCTAGTTACAACTTCGATACTAGTCCAGACAGATACCAAAAGTATTGCCCAACTCCCAATTGGTGGCGCATCGATCGATAGGGTCAGACTCGATTGATCGTGATTTGTAGAATGACAAAGGATACCGGCTAAATGATGGAGTCTCCCATTCCTGCATTTGTCTTGCCGTATTTGTTGTGTCACGGCAAGATAGAAACAAGGGGTCAGCATAGCATTACATTCCCTTGTGTTCGGAATCGCCTCAATCGTGAACGATGCTGCACCTTCGTCACCATATCCTACGCGGGCTGAGGTGAGGGATGTCGTAGAAGAACAAGGTGTATTGTAGCGCTGCTGTGCTACAATTCTCGTATGTCTTTAACCCTTGGAGACGGTTATGTCCACGACGACCATACGCTTGCCGGAAGACCTGAAAGCGCGCGTTGCAGCGGCGGCGAAACGTGCTGGTACGAGTACGCACGGCTTCATTCTTGAGGCAATCGCGGAAAAAACGGAACTGGAGGATTTGCGCGCTGATTTCGATGCGGTTGCCGAGGATCGCTATGCACGTATCGCTTCATCCGGGAAGACGATTCCGTGGCAGAAAATGCGCGGTTATCTGGAAGAACGGCTCGCCGGTAAAGAGGTAAAGCGCCCGGTAGCACGCAAACTGGCGCGCTGACGATGTCGCGCATCGAATTGGCGCCTGAAGTGGGGGATGATTTTGATCGCATCCTCGATCATCTTGCCCAATACCCGATTGAAAACCCGGTGCTGCGCATTCGGGAGATCATCGAGGCGCTCAACGTGCTGGAGCATAACCCACTGATCGGTCGCCCCGCGAATAACGACAAGCGGGAACTGGTGATCGGGCGCAGCTCGCACGGCTATGTGGCTTTGTACCGTTACGTCGTCGAAATCGATACCGTTTTTGTCCTTGCCGTGCGCAGCCAGCAGGAAGCCGGGTATGCGAAATAACGGAGTCAGCATCGTAAAAGGATTTTAAACCATGAAAAAAATCGTCATCGCCTCCAACAATGCCGGTAAGCTGCGCGAAATCGGCGCCATTCTGGCACCGCTGGATTTCGAGGTTTTCCCGCAATCCGCCTTCAACATCCCCGAAGCGGAAGAGCCCTACTGCACCTTCATCGAGAACTGCCTGACCAAGGCGCGCCACGCCTCGGCGCACTCCGGCCTGCCCGCTCTGGCGGACGACTCGGGGATCTGCGTCGATGCGCTGAACGGCGCGCCCGGCGTGTATTCGGCCCGCTTCGCCGGCGAACCGAAATCGGACGAGCGCAACAACCAGAAGCTGATCGAGTCGCTGCAGGGGCACACCAACCGCAAGGCGCATTACTACTGCGTGATCGTGCTGGTGCGCTGGCCGGAAGACCCGCAGCCGATCATCGCCGAGGGTGCGATGTACGGCGAGATCATCGACACGCCGCGCGGCAGCGGCGGCTTTGGCTACGACCCCTATTTCCTCATCCCCGAACTGGGCCAGACCGGCGCGGAAATCCCGATGGAGCAGAAGAACAGGATCAGCCATCGCGGCAAGGCGCTGATGGAGCTGGTGGAAAAATTGAAATCCGTGAGGGGTGAGGCGTGAGGGGTGAGGAGCAAAAGCTCGCCCCGCGCCTTACGCCTCACGTTTCACCCCTCACCGAGCCGCCCCCGCTTTCCCTTTACATCCACCTGCCCTGGTGCGTCAGGAAATGCCCCTACTGCGACTTCAGCTCCTTCGAGTCGCGCGAGGGGGTGCCCGAAGAGGCTTATGTGGCGGCCTTGTTGAAAGACCTGGAAGCCGCGCTGCCCCTGATCTGGGGGCGCAAGGTGGTGAGCATCTTCATGGGCGGCGGCACGCCCAGCCTGTTTTCGGCGCGATCCATCGATACGCTGCTGACCCAGGTGCGCACCCTGCTGCCCGTGGAGGCGCATGCCGAGATCACCCTGGAAGCCAATCCCGGCACGGCCGAGGCGCAGAAGTTCGCCGATTTTCGTGCCGCCGGGGTGAACCGGCTCTCTCTCGGCATCCAGAGCTTCAACCCGCGCCACTTGCGGGCGCTCGGCCGCATCCACGACGACCGCGAGGCGCGGGTCGCGGTAGAGCTGGCGCTGCGCAATTTCGACAACGTCAATCTCGACCTGATGTACGCCCTGCCGGAGCAGAGCATGGCCGAGGCGCTGGCCGACATCCGCGAGGCGGTGTCTTTCGGGCCGCAGCATATCTCGGCCTACCACCTCACCCTGGAGCCCAACACGGTGTTCTACAACCAGCCGCCGTCGCTGCCGGACGACGACATGTCGGCTTCGATGCAGGAAGCCGTCGAGGCGGAACTGGCCGGGGCCGGCTACGAACATTACGAGACTTCGGCGTTTGCCAAAAAGCGCTCCCCTCTCCCCAACCCTCTCCCGCATGCGGGAGAGGGGGCAAACGAATCGCTGCGCGATTTTCGCGTTAATCGCTGCCGCCACAACCTCAACTACTGGACGTTCGGCGATTACCTGGGGATCGGGGCGGGGGCGCACGGCAAGCTCACGCTGCACCCGCAAGGGGTGGGCCGTGGTTGTAAAGCCGATAAATCGGCAACAACCACGCTCCACTACCGGGTTCTGCGCCAGGTGCGCCATCGCCAGCCGAAAACCTACATGGAGCTGGCGCTGGCGGGCAATGCGCTGGAGGAGGAGCGCACCGTCCCGCCGGACGAACTGCCGTTCGAGTTCATGATGAACGCCTTGCGCCTGACCGAAGGCTTCCCGGCCAGCCTGTTTTCCGCCCGCACCGGCCTGTCGCTGGCCGCAGTCCTGCCGTTGCTGGAAGAGGCGCAGCGGCGCGGCCTGATCGAACGCGACGCCCTGCACATCCGACCGACCCTGCTGGGACGGCGCTTTCTTAACGATCTGCTGCAACTTTTCCTGCCCGAAAGCGCTCAACCATGAGCCTAAAAAACTTATTTCATCCACGAAAAACACGAAAGTCACGAAACAAATCAACTGGCCATTCAAGTTTTGCAACCCACCTATCGGGAGGCGCAACCAACCTGGATATCCGCCTGAATCCGTTCGTGTTCTTTCGTGTTTTCGTGGACAACAAAGGTTTTTAGGATGAGTCTGGTATTTTGCCATTCGGGTGGAAACCAAATTTAGCGAGGAGGGGGTAAACATGGAATATCGACGGCTGGGCGACAGCGCGCTGGAGGTGTCGGCCCTGTGCCTGGGAACAATGACTTTCGGCGAGCAGAACAGCGAGGCCGAGGCGCATAGTCAGCTGGATTATGCGGTTTCGCGCGGGGTGAATTTTATCGATACCGCCGAGATGTACCCGGTCCCGCCCCGTGGCGAGACGCAGGGCAGCACCGAGAAGTACGTCGGCTCGTGGCTGAAGCATCAGCCGCGCGACAACCTGATCGTCGCCACCAAGGTGACCGGGGCGGGACGGGGTTTCGACTGGATACGCGGCGGGCCGCGCATCGAGCGGAAGCAGTTGGAAGAAGCGCTGGACGGCAGCCTCAGGCGGCTCCGGACCGATTACGTCGATCTGTACCAGATCCACTGGCCGGACCGCTACGTGCCGATGTTCGGCGCCTCAAGTTATGACGCCGGCAAGGAGGTGGAGACCCTGCCCATCGAGGAGCAGCTGGAAGTGCTGGCGGGCTTCGTCAAGGTGGGCAAGGTGCGTTGCCTGGGCCTGAGCAACGAAACGCCCTGGGGCGTGGGCCGCTTCGTGCAGGCGGCGGAAAGGCTGAAGCTGCCCAAAATCGTCTCGATCCAGAATGCCTATCATCTGATGAACCGCAGCTTCGAAACCGGGCTGGCCGAAGTGTGCCGGCACGCCCATGTCGGCCTGCTGGCTTACAGTCCGCTGGCTTTCGGCTGCTTGTCGGGCAAATACGTCAATGACCCGAAGGCGAAGGGGCGCATCACCCTGTTTCCCGGATTCGGCCAGCGCTACAGCAAGCCCAACGTGCCGGCCGCGACCGCCGAATATCTGCGCATCGCCCGCGAAAACGGCCTCGACCCGGCGCAAATGGCGCTGGCCTTCGTTCGCACGCGCTGGTTCACGACCAGCGCGATTGTCGGCGCGACCACGATGGAACAGCTGAAGAGCAACCTGGACAGCGCGGCGCTGACCCTGAGCGCGGACGTGCTGGAGAAGATCGAGCGCGTCCACCAGAGGTATCCCAATCCGGCACCGTAAGGGCACGTGGATAGCCAACAGAAAGCCACCATTGTAGGTCAGGCTGAAGCCTGACCTACATCCTGTAAATTCGGCGTGACTGTCTAGTCGAATAGCCGGGCGATTTTCTCGCGGTCCGGCGCCGTTACCACGCCTTTTTC
>JAJXTJ010000151.1 GCA_021783895.1 Pseudomonadota bacterium
ATTCTGCTCCAGCACGCTTGCGCGCGAATTAAGCGACGTTGCCTTGAAAACAAATCGACTTGCCTGCGGGCATGAGCCATCGCGGCGTTCAGAACACACGGCCAGGAACGGGCCGGCGCTTTCAGAAAGCACGTGGAAGGGTGAGGTCGCTTTCCAGTAAGCCGGGTCACTGCCGAAGGCGCGATCATAAAAGCGGGCATGCTTCGCCTCCATTATCGCCACGACATCGAGCGCTGCGCTGTCGAGCAAAACGGTGCCGAGCCAGGGTTTCGCCCCCAGTTTCAATGCGTTGGCGGGAGACGCTGCCAGAAGGGCGACGAGATGCGCGCCGGCCGAATGCCCCATCAAGATGAACTTCGCAGGGTCTCCTCCCCACGATGCCGCCTTGCCTTGCGCCGTGGCAAGCGCACTGGCGATATCTTGCACCTGCTCCGCCGGTGCCGCCGTGGGCAGCAGCCGGTAATTGGTCGAGATGAAGATGAATCCCTTGGGTACCCAGCGGACTACTTTGTTTTCGACAACGGCCCTCGCGCCTTTGTCGCCCAGCCGCCAGGCGCCGCCGTGAACCATGAAGATCACCGGCACACCTGTTGCCCGCTCGGGCAGATAGACATCCATGCGCTGCCGGGCATCTCTTCCGTAGGGCACGTCTCGCACGAGCCGCACCCCGGCAGGCAGCGACACAAGGCCGGAAGGTTCGCCATCCTTGATGCCCGCCGTCCGCTGTGTCCGGCGGGCCTCGATGATACGGTCGCGGATCGGCCCGGCGTGCGACAACTGCCACATGAGCAACAGCACTACAGTGAGTGAAAGCGAACGAAATAATCTATGGGGATTGGTGAATAACCGCATTCCTCACCCTTCTCGACAATTTTATAATATGTCAACGCGCTACCGGACGCATGCGTCCGGGCATTCATAACCCCTACGGACGCCTATAATGCCATCATAATTGTTTGACATGCAATATCATTGAGAGCGATGTGTCCGTATTTAATTCCAATAGCGTGTGTAGGGCAATGGGATGGACTCCTCCCACCTAAACGGCATCGATGTGCCAGACTGTGAAGTGTCACCCACCAGTCCAAAAAGGGAAGGAGTCCACCATGAATATTAAGCACGTAGGTCTTGATTTGGCAAAATCTGTTTTTCAGGTTCACGGCATCGATGAGCACGGCAAGACAGTCTTGCGGCGGCAGTTAAGGCGCAACCAGATACACGAATATTTCAGCAATCTTGTGCCGTGCCTGATTGGGACAGTTATTAAACGGGTCAGTACATCAATCAATAATACCGACAGGCCCTGAGTATGCACCCCATTGGCATGTCGCTCAAGGCGGGATGCCGGCAAATAACGGCCGTCCTCAAAGCATCCGGCTTTTGTCGCCGCGCTCGAATCCGATCAGCGGCATATCCAGCCCCTTGCCCAAGGCAATCGCCTTGAACAGTTCGCCCATTTCCGCCGGGCTGAGCAGCTTCTGCGCCTGGGCGACGAGCGGCAGGTAAGCGCTCGCTTGCTCGGGCGGGGTTCGCGCCAGCAGTTCGGTGATGCCGCAATTGAGCAGGAAATGCGCCTGGCTGGTGTAGCCGAGGAGCGAAAGGCCGCTGTCGATGCCGGCCTCGGCGATGGCGCTGAAATCGACATGGGAGGTAATGTCCTGCAGGCTTGGCAGATAGAACGGGTCGTCGTGGGCGTGGTGGCGGTAGTGGCACATCAGGGTACCGGCGCTGCGCTGGGGGTGGTAGTACTCGCTTTGCCCGAAGCCGTAGTCCAGCATCAGGATCGCTCCTTTTTCCAGCATTCCGGCGAGGGTGGCGATGAAGCCGCGCGCGGCGAGGCCGATTTCGCTGACGTAATTTTCCCCCTTCCCCAAATCAAAACAAGCGCCTTTTCGCGTGTGTTGTTCCGCTTCAGCGGAATACAACCGCAGTGAAGACCCTTGCGATCTCACGTTTGCCCCCTCCCCCGCTCGCGGAAGAGGGTTGGGGAGAGGGTGGCATCCCCCGGCAAGGCTGGCGGCAATGTCAAATAGCGCTCCCAAGGTCAGTTCGCGCTCGCTCCAGCGGAACGCGCCGTCCGCCCATGCGACGCCGCGTTCGTAAATGCCGTCCCGGTGCCAGGCGATTATATCCACCGGCATGGCATCGAGTACCTCGTTGCAGAGGATCAGGCCGGTGAAGGCGGCGGGCAGGGCATCCAACCACTCGACGCGCGACGCGAACGGCGCCAGCAGGTTCTGCTGCCGTTGGCGCAAGTCGGCGCTCACTTCGAGTATGAAATAGCGCGACGGCAGAGCGCCCTGTTTTTCCAGTTCCGTCAGCAAGTCGAAGGCCAGGCGGCCTGAGCCGGCGCCGATCTCCAGGATATTTCCGTCCGTGAGACCGATCACCTGGGCCGCTTGCCGCGCCAGGGTCCGGCCGAACAGGGCGGTGATTTCCGGGGCGGTGACGAAATCGCCAGCCGCGCCGAATTTGCCCATGCCGGCGCTGTAGTAACCGAGGCCGGGTGTATACAGGGCCAGCTCCATGAAGCGGCTGAAGGGAATCCAGCCGCCGGCGGATTCGATTTCTCCCTTGATCAGGTCGGCGGCTTTTTCGCTGTATTCCAGCGCGGCTGGGTCGGGTGCGGGTAGTGGGGACATGACAAGTGTGATAAATTCAGGCTGTTCCAGTGTAATGGAGAAAACATGCAAGGCAAAGTCGTATTGATTACCGGCGGCGCGAAGCGGGTCGGCGCGGCGATCTGCCGCCGGCTGCACGGCGAGGGGGCGAACCTGATGATCCACTACCGTTCCTCGGCGGCGGAAGCGGAGGATTTGCGCGATGAATTGAACCGCGAGCGCCCGGATTCCACGGCACTGGTGCAGGCCGATCTGCATGAGGTGGAACGGTTGCCGGATCTGGTCGCCGCAACCGTAAAACACTTCGGCCGGCTCGATGTGCTGATCAACAACGCCTCCAGTTTTTATCCGACCGCGGTGGGCGAGATCAATGAAAAGGACTGGCACGACCTGCTCGGCACCAACCTCAAGGCGCCGCTGTTCCTGTCGCAGGCGGCGGCCCAGCCATTGCGCCACAGCCGCGGTTGCATCGTCAACATCGCCGATATCCACGCCGAGCGACCGATGAAAAGCTATCTCGTTTACAGCATCGCCAAGGCCGGTCTGGTGGCGCTGACCAAGTCGCTGGCCCACGAGCTCGGGCCGGAGGTGCGGGTCAACGCGGTGGCGCCGGGGCCGATCATGTGGCCGGAGGGAGACCGCACCTTCGACGACCAGGAACGTCGCCGCGTCATCGCCCATACCCTGCTGAAGCGCGAGGGTTCACCCGACGACATCGCGCGCGCGGTGCTGTTCCTGGTCAAGGACGCGCCCTACGTCACCGGCACGATCCTGCCGGTGGACGGCGGACGGAGCGCGAGTTTGTGATCCGTGGCTGAAAATCAATAAACCCAATACAGCATTTTAACCACGGGGCACACGGGGATCACGGGGAAAACAAAAGCTTGTGCGCGTCAACTCGCCACCCAACAGACGATTTGGCAGAGCTGAGTAACGTATTGATTGCCCCGTGATCCCCGTGTGCCCCGTGGTTAGCCGATTTTTCCAGGATAAATCATGACCGAACCCATTACCCCCCCAAAATCCCTGATAAGCGCCGCCGGTCGCGCTATCGGCGATTTTTCCATGATCCGCGAAGGCGACCGGGTGCTGCTTGGGGTGTCCGGCGGCAAGGACAGCCTGTCCCTGCTGCATGTGCTGATCGCCTTGCAGAAGAAGGCGCCGGTGCGCTTCGAACTGGCGGCGGCGACGGTGGACCCGCAGTCGCCCGATTTCGACCCCTCGCCGCTGAAAGGCTACATGGCCGAACTGGGCATTCCCTATTTTTACGAAAGCCAGCCTATCGTCGAGCAGGCGGAAAAATCGATGCAGGGCGATTCCTTCTGCGCCTTCTGTTCCCGTATGCGGCGCGGCATCCTCTACCGCGCGGCGCGGGAAAACGGCTACAACGTGCTGGCGCTGGCGCAGCACCTGGACGACGCCGCCGAGACCTTCCTGATGTCCACCTTCTTCGGCGGCAAGCTGCGCACCATGCAGGCGCATTACCTCAACGACAAGGGCGACATCCGGGTGATCCGCCCCCTCATCTATGCGCGCGAGCGCCAGACCGCAGCTTTCGCGAAGAGCTCGGAACTGCCGGTGATCCCGGAGAACTGCCCGGCCTGCTTCGGCATGCCCACCGAGCGCATGCACATGAAGACCCTGCTGGCCCAGCTGGAGAAGGACAATCCCAAGGTGTTCTCCAGCATCAAGACGGCGCTGAAGCCGATGCTGGGCGCAGGCGTTCCGGCCTGATCGCGAATTCCGCCCGGACAGAAAAAATTACAGCCCGAGGCGCTGCCAGATGGTCGAAATCAGGCCGGCCTGGTTGAGGGTGTAGAAATGCAGCCCCGGTGCGCCGCCCTGCAGCAGCCGTTCGCACAGAGCAGTGACCACGTCCAGGCCGCAGGCGCGGATGGCGGCGCTGTCGTCGCCGTAGCCCTGCAGCTTGAGGCGCAGCCAGCGCGGGATCTCCGCACCGCAGGCATCGGAAAAACGCGCCAGCTGGGTGAAATTGGCGATCGGCATGATGCCGGGGACGATCGGGATGGTGACGCCCATCGCCTGGCATTCGTCGACGAAGTTGAAATAGGCGTCGGCGTTGTAGAAATACTGGGTGATCGCGGCATTGGCGCCGGCCTCCACCTT
>JAJXTJ010000152.1 GCA_021783895.1 Pseudomonadota bacterium
AGGCGCCGCAGAGCAGCCGGTTCATCGCGGCCTCGGTGTCGGCGCCGCAGGTCTGGCAGCGCACCTTGATCGGCGCGTGGGCGAATACGAGTTCGGCGTGTTCCATGCGGCTGCCGGCAGCGGCCATCGGAAAAGCGGTGGCCAGCAGCTCGGGCACGACGCCGGCCAGCGGGCCTATGCGCACGCGAATCGCGGTGGCGGTGCTCGCCTGATGCTGCGTGATCACGGCGTCCACCTGTTCGACCAATGCCTGGGCGACGGCCAGCTCATGCACCGCTTTCCTCCAGAATCTGGTCCAGCAATTCCCAGGTGGTGCGGGCATCCGACTCGGCGATTTTCTGGATGGCGTAACCCACGTGCACCATGACGAAGTCGCCGACCGCGGGAGGTTCGTCCTGCATCATGAACAGGCTGACCTCGCGCCAAACGCCCTTGGCCTGGCAGCGGGCGGTGAAGCCGTCGATCGATTCGATCTGCATCGGAATGGCAAGACACATAAGCAGCAATCAGTAACTACACTCAATCCAGTATATGTGATTTGCCGACCCTGCGTCCGGCCATGAATATTACAAAAACATTATGGAGAATCAAAAGCTTGAGCGAATTACTTGGTTGTTATTCGAATTGCCGGCTGATAGATTGAAACCATGAAAATGCTCGTGCTCGGCATCGGCAACACCCTGCTCACCGACGAAGGAATCGGCATTCATGTACTGCAGGCACTGGCGCCCGAGTTGGCGAATTGGCCAGATGTGACGCTGCTCGACGGCGGCACGCTGTCGTTCACCCTGGCGGGGCCGATCGAGGACGCCGATGCGCTGATCGTTGTCGATGCTGCCAACATAAAAAAACAGCCGGGTGAGTGGACCTTGCTGAAAGGGGAGGAAATGGATGCATTTCTGATGAGCAATCGCAAGGCCACGGTGCATGAAGTGGGGCTGACCGATCTGCGCGCCATCGCGCTGCTGGCCGGACACTGGCCCGAGAAACGCGCGATGCTGGCGATCCAGCCAGACGTGATCGATTGGGGCGAACTGCCCACCCCCGCCGTTGCCGCCGCCATTCCTCCCGCCTGCGCGGCGATCGTCGAACAGCTCCAGGCATGGCAGCATGTCGCTTGACGCCATCCCCATCCACGTCATCAACGCACCGCTGGCCCAAGCCGGCCTGTCCGGCAATGCGCCGCCGCTGCTGCGCGAATTGTCCGAGCAGGTGAAACGCCTGCTCGCTACCGGCGAACCCTCGGCCATCGATCTTTCGGCGCTGCCGCTGACGCCCGCCGATCTCGACTGGCTGCACGACAAGCTCGGCACCGGCGAGATTGCCATCACCCTGCAGGCCAACGGCGCATCCACGCTGGACGAGACGGCCTGCCCCGGCGTCTGGTGGGTGACGCATCACAACGAGCAGGGCGCGGTCACCTCGCAGTTCATCGAAGTGGCTTTCGTGCCCGAGTTGGTCAAGGCCCATCCCCAGGATGTGGCGATCGGTCTGGAAAAACTTGAGTTCATGAATTCCGATCTCTAAGGTGAGTTGAGTGCCGGGATTTTCGAGGCAGTGGTGTTTTACGTCAGGAGGCAAGCATCATGCAGGGTCCGTTGATCGACACACTTGCGCGGCAGGGCGTCACCCGCCGAACCTTTCTCAAATACTGTGCCACGCTGGCCTCGATGATGGCGTTGCCGCCCTCGGCCGGGCTTGCCATGGCCGAGGCCATGGCGGCAGCGCGACGGCCCTCGGTGATCTGGCTGCCGTTCCAGGAATGCACCGGCTGCACCGAGTCGATCACCCGATCGCACTCGCCCACGCTGGAAGGCATGATCTTCGACATGATCTCGCTCGACTATCAGGAGACGCTGATGGCCGCGGCCGGACATCAGGCTGAGGAAGCCCGGCACGCCGCCATGAAGGAGAACGCAGGCAAGTATCTCCTGATCGTCGACGGTTCGATTCCGCTGGACATGGACGGGGCCTATTCCTGCATCGGCGGCCGCTCCAACGTGGATATCCTGAAGGAAGCCGCTGCGGGTGCGGCGGCCATCGTCGCCATGGGTTCCTGCGCCTCCTTCGGCGGCATCCCGAAAGCCAACCCGAACCCGACTGGCGCGGTGTCGGTGTCGGACATCGTCAAGGACAAGCCCATCGTCAACATCCCCGGCTGCCCGCCGATCCCGGTGGTGATGACCGGCGTGCTGGCGCATTACCTCACCTTCGGCAACCTGCCGGAACTCGACGACAAGGGCCGGCCGAAGGCCTTCTTCGGCGAAACCATCCACGACCGCTGCTACCGCCGCCCGTTCTACGACCAGGGCAAGTTCGCCAAGACCTTCGACGACGAAGGCGCTCGCCAGGGCTGGTGCCTGTTCGAACTGGGCTGCAAGGGGCCGGTGACCTACAACGCCTGCGCCACGGTGAAGTGGAACGGCGGCACCTCCTGGCCGGTGGAATCCGGACACGGCTGCCTCGGCTGTTCCGAACCCGATTTCTGGGATGCCGGCGGTTTCTACAAGGCGCTGTCGACTCCCGCCGATCCGCTCAAGTTCGCCGCTATTGCGGCAGTGGCAGGCGCGGCCGTGGGGGTGGGGCTCAGTTTCGCCAACCGTGCCAAGAAGGGCGCCGCCAAGTCGGCGCACGAGACCACCACCCTGGCCGATCTGGAGAAATGACATGAACGAATTGCAATTTCTGACCTGGGTTCGCGGTCCGGGCCTCGACATCGCTGTAGGCATTTTCGTGCTGGGCGTGTTGTGGCGCCTGTTCGAGATCTACTCGCTCGGCCGCAAGAAGGATCTGGCCGCGCCGCGGCATGCGGCCGGTGCATCCGGTCTGCACACGGTGTTCCGGCGCTCGATCCCGCCCCCCGGCATGCTGAAGCGTTCGCCGGTGAGCTACATCGGCGGCTACCTCTTTCATATCGGTCTCGCCATCGTCGTGTTCCTGTTCGCGCCCCATATCCTGCTGATCAAGAACCTCACCGGCCTGTCCTGGCCCGGTCTGCCCTCGCAGTTCATCGACCTGGCCGCCGTGGTGACGATGGCGGCCATGGTGGTGGTGCTGTTCGACCGCATCAACAAGCCGGTCAAGCGTTTTCTCAGCACCTTCGAGGACTGGTTCACCTGGGCAGCGACCTTCCTGCCGGTGCTGACCGGCTGGATGGCGGTGCAGCATCTGCTGCTGCCTTACACCACGATGCTGGCGCTGCACATCCTGTCGGTGGAAATCCTGCTCATCGTGCTGCCGTTCACCAAGCTGTTCCACGCCTTCACGCTGTTCGGATCCCGCTGGTACAACGGCAAGGCCAACGCGCAGAGGGGGGTGCCGGTATGAACAGGCAGCAGGTGTTCCTCACATTCAGGGAGAAAGCACAATGAGCGCTTCACTGGAAAAAGGCATCAACGCCCTCAAGGAAGTCATCGACGCCCCCATCGCCAGCTATTTCAACAGCTGCGTGCACTGCGGCCTGTGCGCCGAAGCCTGCCTGTTCTATACGGAAACCGGCGACCCAAAGTACACGCCGATCCATAAGCTGGAGCCGCTGCGCCGCGTCTACGAGCAGGAATACACGTTGCTCGGGCGGGTGAAGAAAATGGTCGGTTTGTCGAAGCCGGTGACCGACGAAGAACTCGACCAGTGGCAGGAGCTGGTATACGACAGCTGCACCATGTGCGGCCGCTGCTCGATGGTCTGTCCGGTGGGCAATGACATTGTCTACATGGTGCGCAAGTTCCGGGAGGGCATGGCGGCGTCCGGACACGTTCCCGACGGCATCAAGAGCGCCACCAAGCGCACGGTCGAGATCGGCGGACCGATGGGCTTGAAGTGGCCGGCGGTCGCCAACGTGATCCGCAAGGCTGAGGAGGCCACCGGCCTCGCGATCCCGGTCGACAAGGAAGGTGCCGATTATCTGGTGTTGTTGTCGTCGATGGAAATCGTCAACTTTCCGGAGTACCTCGAGGCACTGGCGAAGATCTTCAACAAGGCGGGCATCAGCTTCACGCTCGCTTCCGACGCCTACGAGGCGACCAACGCCGGCATCCAGATCGGCAACTCCGACCTGGCGAAAGTCATCGTTTCGCGCATCGTCGACGCCGCCGAGAAGCTGAAGGTGAAGAACGTGCTGTCGCCCGAATGCGGCCACGCCTATATGGCGATCCGCTGGGAGGGCCCCAACCTGATCGGGCGGCCTTTCACCTTCAAGGTCGTGCACGTGCTGGAACTGCTCGACACGCTGCGGCTGGAGGGCGTGCTGAAGATGAAGTCCAAGTTCAAGGATCCGCTCATCCTGCACGACCCCTGCCAGATCGTTCGCCGCGGCGGCGTGCTGCAGGCACCCGAGCCGTTGATCCAGCAGGTCGCGGAAAACTACATTCCTATCGTCGACAAGCAAAAATGGAACTGGTGCTGCGGCGGCGGCGGCGGTGCCTCGGCGATCCACACTGACGAGGCCGAAGCCCTGCGTGCCAAGGTCTTCCAGGTCAAGAAGCGGCAGATCGAGGAGGCGGGCGTCAAGACCATGGTCACGTTCTGCGCCAACTGCCGCATCGTGATGGAGGAAGGCATCGACCATTACGAAATGGATACCAAGCTGCTCGGCCTGACCGAACTGCTAGCGGAACACCTGGAGGATTGAACACATGACCACAGCACAGCGCATCGTCGTTGACCCCATCACCCGCATCGAGGGCCACCTGCGCATCGAGGCCGAAACCGACGCCGACGGCAAAATCACCCACGC
>JAJXTJ010000153.1 GCA_021783895.1 Pseudomonadota bacterium
GGACGCCGGCATCAAGATCGTGCTGCGCGCGCTGGAAGAGCCGCTGCGCCAGATCGTCGCCAACGCCGGCGTCGAGCCGTCGGTGGTGGTGAACAAGGTGGCCGAGGGCAAGGGCAACTATGGCTTCAACGCCGCCAACGACACCTATGGCGACATGGTGGAAATGGGCGTGCTCGATCCCACCAAGGTGACCCGCTACGCGCTGCAAAACGCCGCATCCGTAGCCGGCCTGATGCTCACCACCGAATGCATGGTAGCCGACATGCCGAAGGACGATTCGGCTGGCGGCGGCATGGGCGGCGGCGGCATGGGCGGCGGCGACATGGGTGGTATGGGTGGCATGGGCGGCATGATGTAAGCTGCTTCACCCATTCTACCGCAGGACAAAAACCCCGCCGAAGCGGGGTTTTTTTATTGGGCCAACCAGAAAAACCGGCTGTTTCCCAAACACATGGCCGTCAACGCACCGGTCCATCACCTTGATCTCCGCATTCTGAAAGCAGTTTTCCGCCAGGCGCGCAAGCCGCAATCGACACTGGAGAAATATTTCCGGTTTCAATAAAACCATCAAACCGTTATAGTATTTGTAATTATTAAGTAATTTGTGATATCGTCAAATCGTATACCTCTATGAAGCCACCCAACACCTAAAGGAGAAAATCAATGCGTGCCGATATGTTGACTGCCGTTCTGAGCGAACTGAATGGGACATCTGCGGATATCGAAGCATCCGCTGTCATTTCCACCGACGGCCTGATAATGGCGGCCTTGCTGCCCGCCGGCATGGATGAGGATCGGGTGGGCGCAATGAGCGCCGCCATGCTCTCCCTCGGCAGCCGTACTTCCCATGAACTGGCCTGCGGCGAGCTGGAACAGGTGCTTATCAAGGGCGACAAGGGCTATGTCCTGATGGTCGACGCCGGCGAGAACGGCGTGCTGACCGTCCTGGCCAAGCCAAGTGCCCGCCTGGGCCTGATATTTCTTGACGTGAAGCGTGCTGCGGAAAATATCACCAAGCTGCTGTGATTTTCGCGGTCGCCTGCGTGACGTGCCATCCGGTTGGATACCCGCGTCGCAAAGGCTGAATCTGGTGTGTATAGCCACTCTTAACGTTAATGTGAGGTATTGCCATGTCGAGTGCATTTTTCTTTTTGCGAATCAATGATCACCTACAGTATCTGAAGCGTATCGAAAAAACCCTGAATGGTACGGGAGATTTTCGCGGCACAGCGCACGATGCCTGCAAGCTCGGGCTCTGGATGCAAGGTGAGGGACGCAGTGAGGCTGAGGCGGTCGGACCGGAAGCCGCCAAGCTTTTCGATGATCTGTTCGAGCCGCACAAGGCCTTCCACGAAGCCAGCGCCCGTGCCATCGAGGCGAAGGAGGGGGGCGACGAGACAGCCAGCTACAATGCAATTACGGAAATGATGAGTTTGTCCGTCATCCTGATCAACAAACTATCGGAAATAGACAAACTAAGTGGGAAGAAGCCCGGCTAGGTGGATGCTTGTCCTTGAGCTGATTTCAAGATGCCGGTCACTCCCTTCCGGACAAAGAGCATGGGCGACCCGGAAAGCCCGAACTTCCCAAGCGGGGGAGTCGCATCCCAGTGAAGAGTTCGTGGTCGACCTCTTACACCTCATCGTTTCCTGATCTCAGCCCATGACCTCCGTCCAAAACATTCCGCCGCCAGCCGAAACGCCGATCAAGGGGAGGGAATCCGCCTTCGCGATTGACCACGACAAATCGGTTCGGCTGCCCGGGGAAATAGCCGATTTCAGGACATCCGACTACCTCGCCCACTGGCTGGCCCGCCACCCTCTGGACCTGATCCGCCACGTTCAGCGTATCAATCTGCATTCCGATCGTGCCGAGCCGGAGCGCCTGTTCGCGGCGCTGGTCGACCTGTTCATCGCCTTGGGAGACCGGGGGGAGGCCTTGCGCAGGCGCATGCTGAACGGGGCCCGGCACCAGCTCGGAAAAGAGCGTCAACAGCTTCTGGATCTGTTGCTGCAAACCGGGTTGACAGCCAATCATCGTTTGGGGGATATCCCCGGCTCGGTCCTCGGTCGTCCTGTGAACGGCGTGCTCGACCTGGTCGTCCGCTCGGCCAGACGTTCCGTCACCCGATCCGTCCTTGAGGAAGCCAGAGCCCTCGTGGACGAAGGCCACGTCGCCGAGGCCCAGTCCCTGCTGGAAACCGCGCTTGCCAATACCCCCCGCGACGCGGGTCTGACCGCAGAGCTGCTGCTCATCTATCAGGCCACGCGCAACAAACAAGGCTATCTGAATACCCGCCACATGCTTGAGAATGCAGATGCCTTGCCTCCCTCCTGGCTGAAGGCCGGCACATTCGCCGATTGGGGTCTGGCATGACTACCGGGCATCAACAGGGGCCCGTCTCCATCGGGCTTTTCGGGGTCAACGAAAGAAGCCAGAAGGTTCTGGAAGTCCTCTTCTCGATGCACGCCAAGGGGCGCTACCGCCTCACTGCGAACGAGGCGCCGCAAGTGGCCATCGTCGACATGGATGGAACGGATGCGAACAAGCTGTGGTCCGATTATCGATCCCGTTATCCTACCCTGCCTACCATCGTCATTTCCTTCCGGGCGGTGGAGCATCCCGACGCCGTATCCCTGAAAAAGCCCATCGCGGCGCAAGCCCTGCTGGAGGCCTTGGGTAGTTTCAGCTATGCAGCGCCCAACCCTCAGCATCATGAAGCGAAAAAAGATGTTGCCGCCTCGACCGTTGTCCTGGCGGAGCCAGCGGATGAACCGCAACCCGATCTGCCCGTCCCCGAAGAAAAGCCAAGGCCTGAACTTGTCTTGCACATCGGCGGCACCGCCCAACTGGATACCACCCGCTCCGCCACTGCGGCCCTGGAAGACGCCCAGGATGACAGCGATGCCTGCGGCGATAGCGATGAAGACGAAATTGATCTGCGCGATCCAAGGCTGTGGCACAGGGCTTACTACAACCCGGAAAACAATTTCCAGAAAGTTTGTCAGCAGACCATGCATCTGGCGATGCAAACCGCGCAAATCCAGATGTTCACCCTCGAAGGGCTGCCGCATCCCATTCTGTTTGTACCCGAGCATGGCGGCCAAGTCGTCACTCGGCTTCAAGGGAAGCGTTTGCGGTTTTTCTGCCTTGTGCAACTGACCGAGGCTGCCAGCGTCACCGTGTCTGTACCGGGGCTCCCGGCCGATCTCATGGAATTTCCCGGTATTCCGTTCAGCCGCTTCCTGTGGGAAATCACCCTCTGGTCATCCCGGGGGCATCTGCCCGATGGAACCCCCCTCGATATCCCGTTGCGCCTGAAACATTGGCCGAATTTCACCCGGCTCATGGAAACTCCCCATGCCATGCGCATCGCCGCGCTCTGGTCGCGGAAGCCTTATTCCCTGCTGCGAACGTGTCAGGAACTCGGCGTGCCCCAACGCTATGTTTTTGCTTTCTTCAGCGCAACGAATTCAGCCGGTCTGATCGAATGGAGGCCCGGTGACAACGAGTCGGCGGCGCCGTTGCTGGGATTCGAGCATCACGATGAACAAGACCGCCGGCAGAATGCCGAACCGCGCGCCCATGACCGTGCGCAAGGCAACCGGCGCGGCTTGCTCGGACGCATCCTGTCACATCTTAAACCCAAACGATAGGTCCCATATATCCATGGCAAACTATAAAATCATTTTCACCGGCCCCGTCGGGGCAGGGAAAACCACCTCCATAAATGCCCTGAGCGATATTCCCGTGGTTTGCACCGAAGCATCCGCCTCCGACATGACCCAGGCGCACAAGCCAAACACCACTGTGGCCATGGACTATGGCATCATGAAAATCAGCGAAAGCGAACGCATTCACCTCTATGGCACACCCGGCCAGGAACGTTTCGATTTCATGTGGGAAATTCTGACCGAAGGCGGAATCGGTCTGGTGCTGCTTCTGGACAACACCCGTCCGGACCCCTTCAAGGACATGCATTTCTTCCTCAACGCCTTTTCGGATTTCATCGATGGGCGCCGCGTCGCGATAGGAGTCACCCGAATGGACATAAAACCAAGCCCGACGATTGAGGACTACCACGCCTCGCTTGGACCCACCGGGCTCAAGCCTCCCATCTTCGATGTGGACGCAAGAAAGCGCGAGGATGTCGCCACCCTGGTGCGCGCTCTGCTCTATGCCATCGAGCCGGGGCTCAAGCAATGAACGGGCCGGGACTTACATAATGAACAATTATGCGCTGAAAGGCGGTTATTACGGCTTGCCCACCCCGGCGGGAGCCTATCAGGCCGTATCGAGCCCGGTCGCCGACCTTGGCAAGCATTTTCTTCTCCGTCTGCTTTCGGCAGAGGAATCCCCTGCCTTGACCGCGCAGAATCTGGTGGAATGGACAGGATTGCCGGAACAGAATGCCCTGAAGTTGCTTTACCACCTACAGGAACTGGCCTTGGTGGAAGGTCATCCAGAACCCGTTTTGTCGCCCCATGGACCTCTCGAACAGGTGCTGCCCGATCTGCTGAACAGCCTGTCCGGCGACGGCAAGGCCCTGCTGGCCGACAGCCAGGGCTTTTATCTTACCAGCGTCGGCTTCCCCCACGAAACCGCAGAGGAACTTTCCGCCCTGAGCGCCGACCTGTCGGGCCTTTACAACCGCCATCAGAAACTGCTTCATAACAATCTGGGCATTCCGTCCAGCCATTGGGCCCT
>JAJXTJ010000154.1 GCA_021783895.1 Pseudomonadota bacterium
TCCTGCCGCGAGCCAGTCGATCACCATATCCCAGACGCTCTGTTCGATGATGCCGGGCGTGTCGTAATGGGTGGTCAGCGCATGCCAGTCGGCAACGAAAAACAGGCACTCGTATTCATGTTGCAGCTTCACCCAACTTTTAAGTACGCCGTGATAGTGGCCAAGATGCAGGCTCCCGGTCGGGCGCATGCCGGACAAAACGCGTTCAGTAAACATGTTTTTGATTCTTTCTGGATTAAAAGCCAAGCAGTAGGGAAATAAACGACATGAATATGCCAATTAATGGCCACATGATCTTCCCTAATACTTCAGTGAACAGCAAAATTAACAATAGAATCATACCGTAGGGTTCTAGCCTAGAGTATTTATACGCTATCCGATGAGGCAATAAACTAACAGCAATTCGCCCACCATCCAGCGGCAGTATTGGCAACAGGTTAAGCGCCATAAGAGAGCAATTAATCAAAACCCCGGCAGCACCCATATACGCCAGCGGCAAAGATATAAAATCGTTATTAGGCACCAGAATAACAACCCGAATTATCAGCGCCCAAAATATTGCCATTATTAAATTGCTCATCGGCCCCGCCAACGCCACCCACAGCATGTCCTTCTTCGGATTGCGCAACTGGTTGAAATTCACCGGCACCGGTTTTGCCCAACCAAACAATATTCCACCAAAAAGCATGGTCATCAGCGGAAGCAAAATCGTGCCAATCGGATCGATGTGGCGCAAGGGGTTCAGACTCACCCTCCCCAGCATGTAGGCGGTGGTGTCGCCGAAGTGCTTGGCAACATACCCATGTGCTGCCTCATGGAAAGTAATCGCAAATATAATTGGCAAAATTGAGGCAGCAACTTTCTGCGGCAAAGGTAAAGTTGATAGCTGTTGCATTAGCATGATCATTACATTTTGATGCATTATTCTTCCAGTCCAAACGGTTGCATGTCTCCCTTGCCCGCCCGCACCAGCACGGGCGTTTCACCGCAAAGGTCGATCACGGTGGTGGTGTCCACATCGCCATAGCCACCATCCAGAACCAGATCGACCTGGCGCTCGAGCAAGTCGCGAATAGTGTAAGGATCGTTGAGCGGGTGATCGTCCCCTGGCAATTGCAGGGTCGTACTCAGCAATGGCCCGCCCAGATCGGCCAGCAGCGCCTGGAGAATCGGATGATCCGGCACGCGCAGGCCGATGGTCTTGCGTTTCGGATGCTGCAATCGCTTCGGCACCTCCCGAGTCGCCTCCAGGATGAATGTGTAGCAGCCCGGCGTATTCGCCTTGAGCAGCCGGAACTGGCGGTTATCCACTTTGGCATAAATGGAAATCTCGGCCAGGTCGCGGCATACCAGGGTCAGCGGATGATCTTTATCCACACCGCGGATCGCGCGGATGCGCTGCTGCGCCTCTTTGTCGCCCAGACCGCAGCCCAGGGCGTAACTGGCGTCGGTCGGATAGGCTATCACCCCGCCGTTGCGAATGATTTCCACCGTCTGATGAATCAGGCGCGGCTGCGGATTCTCGGGATGGATGACAAAGAATTGGGCCATGGCTAGTTCACCATCTCTGGCCAGTCGTGCCACACCGGGTTGCAGCCGGACGGCAACGCAGGCAAACGACCCAGATCCATGTAGCTTTCACCCACACCGTGGAAATCGGAACCGCAGGAAGCCAGCAAATCGAATTCCCTGGCAAAGTTGGCAAATTGAATGAACTGATCGGCGGTATGGCTGCCCGTCACCACTTCGATCGCCCCGCCTCCGGCTTCCTTGAAATCGGCGATCAGGCCACCCAGATTGGTCCTGCCCAGATCGTAGCGACCGGGGTGGGCAAGCACCGCGATCCCGCCGCTTGCACGAATCCAGCCGATTGCATCGACAAAATCGGCCCAGCGATGCTCCACATAACCCGGCTTGCCCTTGACTAGGTATTTTTTGAACACGCTACGGGTATCCTTGACGATGCCCTTTTCCACCAGAAAGCGGGCAAAGTGGGTGCGGCTGATGATGCCCGGATTGGCGGCGTAGGCATGGGCGCCCTCCAGGCTGCACGGGATGCCGGCCTTTTCCAGTTCGGCGGCAATGCGCACGGCGCGTTCACCGCGACCGGCACGGATCGCCGCCAGTCCATCTCGTAGCGGCCCGTTATCGGCGTCAATGCGCAGGCCGACGATATGCACGCTGCGTTTATTCCAGGTTGCTGAAATCTCGACGCCATTGACCAGCGCAATGCCCGCTTCGACTGCGGCCGCACGAGCCTCTTCCAGTCCGGCGACGTCGTCATGATCGGTCAGCGCCAGCACCCTGACGTTTTGGGCGACCGCCCGCCTGACCAGCTCGGAAGGAGTAAACAAACCATCGGAAATGGTAGAGTGACTATGCAGGTCAATAACGGAAGACATTAGTAATGGGCTTGTTAAAACAACCCGAATCATAGCAAAATACGGGTCTCGATGAAATAATGCGTAATCCGACCAGCCCTGATGAAATTCCTTTTCGACCTGTTTCCCCTTATCCTATTCTATGGTGCATTCAACCTTGCGGGAGCGCATCCTGATCAGGCTGCCGCACTGGCGGCCTCGATCGGATATCTGGCGGATGCGAAACAACTGCCGATACTGATTGCCACGGCTGTCGCTATCGTAGCCACGTTCGGCCAAATCGGCTGGGTACATCTCCGCTACGGCAAGGCAGACAAAATGCTGTGGATCACCCTGGTGGTCATCACGGTGTTCGGCGGCGCAACCCTGGTCCTGCATGACAAAACCTTCATCATGTGGAAACCGACTGCGCTCTATTGGCTGTTCGCCAGCGTGCTGTTGATCAGCCAGATCGCCTTCAGGAAAAATCTGATTAAAACCATGATGGGAAAGCAGATGGTCCTGCCAGAGAACATCTGGCTCAAGCTGAACTTTGGCTGGGCCGCTTTCTTTACTGTGGTGGGATTCGTCAACCTGTACGTGGCCTTCAACTTTTCCACCGACACCTGGGTCAACTTCAAATTGTTCGGCATTCTTGGCATGATGCTGGTATTCGTCCTCGGCCAGGGCCTATTGCTGGCAAAATACGTTGTTGAAGTTGAGGAAGAAAAGGACGCTCAGTAATGCTGTATGCCATTGTCGGCGATGACGCACCGGACAGCCTGGAAAAACGCCTGACCACCCGCCCCGCACACCTCGCCCGCCTGGATGCCTTGCAGCAGGACGGGCGGTTGGCGCTGGCCGGCCCATTCCCGGCAATCGACAGCCTCGACCCCGGCCCTGCAGGCTTCTCCGGTAGCCTGATCGTGGCCGAATTCGAGTCACTTGAAGCCGCGCGCACCTGGGCCGAGGCCGACCCTTACCTCTCGACAGGGGTTTTCGAACGGGTTACCGTCAAACCATTCAGGAAAGTACTACCTGCATGAGCACACTGGAAAAAATTCGTGAACGACTCGCCCCTCTTTCCCCGGAACACCTGGAAATCGAGGATGAAAGCGCCCGTCATGCCGGCCATGAAGGCGCCAAGAATGGCGGCGGTCACTACCGCCTGACCATCGTTTCAGCCCAGTTCGCCGACAAATCGCTGATTGCCAGACACCGCATGATCAACGAACTACTGGGAGAAATGCTGCAAAAAGAGATACACGCCATCAGCATAAAGGCGTACACTCCCAGCGAGAATTAAAAAGACTATAATCAACTTTTTCAATTATTTTTATCAAAGGATGACATTGATGTTTTCATACAAGTCCCGAATTATTGCAGTCTCCATCGGTAGCATGCTCACCCTCGCTTCATGCAACGCTCAGGATGCCGCCAAATCCGTCGCGGCACCCGCTGTCAGCACTGCTACAGCAGCCATAGCCACGGTAAACGGCACCCCGATCAGCCAGGCACGTTTCGACTTCCTGCTCAAGCAATCCCAGCAGCAAGGCCAGGCGGACTCCCCTGAACTACGGAAGAAAATTATTGAAAATCTGATTACCGAGGAAATCCTTACTCAGGAAGCGCTCAAGAAAGGCATGGACAAGCTGGCCGACGTAGTTACCCAGATCGACCTCGCACGGCAGAACATACTGATCAACGCCTACGTGAAGGATTACGTCAAGAACAATCCCATCGGCGACGATGTCCTGAAAGCCGAATATGACAAAATTAAAGCCCAGATGGGCGACAAGGAATACCACGCTCGCCACATCCTGGTGGCAACGGAAGCCGAAGCAAAAGACATCATTGCCAAGCTGAAAAAAGGCGAGAAATTCGAGAAGTTGGCCGAGAAGTCGAAGGACATGGGATCCAAGACCAAGGGCGGCGATCTGGGATGGTCATCACCGGCCAATTTCGTGCCGGAATTCAGCGCCGCCATGACGAAACTGCAGAAAGGCCAGTACACCACCGAGCCGGTGAAGAGCCAGTTCGGCTGGCATGTCATCCAGCTTGAGGACACGCGCCCCATGAAGGTACCATCCTTCGACGAGGTGAAAGAAAATCTGCGCCAGCGCGCGCAGCAACAGCAAATCGAAAAGATGATCTCCGATTTGCGCGCCAAGGCCAAGATTGAAGAAAAGGCGGCAACGGTAGCGGATAAAAAGTAACCTGGCGGATTAACCGCGACTAATGAACAAGGGCGCCAGTGGCGCCCTTGTTCATTTCAGTATCTGTAGAAAATCATCCCACCCACTTCCGCGCATTGCGGAACATCCGCATCCACGGCCCATCCTC
>JAJXTJ010000155.1 GCA_021783895.1 Pseudomonadota bacterium
CGCATCCTCCACGTCGAGCGTAAGCGCCTCATAGGGCTCGCACTTGACGCCGTTGATTTCCTTCATCACCACGCGCGGCTTGCCCACGGCCAGTTCATAACCTTCACGGCGCATGTTTTCCAGCAGGATCGTCAGATGCAACTCGCCGCGCCCGGAAACGATGAAAGAGTCGGCATCATCGGTCTCTTCAACCTTCAGCGCTACGTTGATCAACAGCTCCTTCTGCAACCGGTCGCGCAGTTGACGGCTGGTGACGAACTTGCCTTCGGTGCCGGCCAGCGGCGAAGTGTTGACGCGGAAGTTCATGTTCAGCGTCGGCTCATCCACCAGCAACAGCGGCAGTGCATGAGGATTTTCCTTGTCGCAGATGGTGACGCCGATGCCCACCTCTTCTATCCCGGTAATCAGGATGATATCCCCGGCCTGCGCTTCATCCAGTTGCACCCGCTCAAGGCCGTGGAATCCCATCACCTGGTTGATCCTGGCGTTTTTCGGGGCGCCATCCGGCCCGTTCATCACGACAACCTGCTGGCCTGGCTTGATGCGACCGTTGGCGACGCGACCAATGCCGATACGACCGACGAAGCTGGAATAGTCCAGGGCGGCGATCTGCAATTGCAACGGCGCATCCGGATCCCCCTTTGGCGGCTCCACGTGCTTGAGAACGGTATCGAACAGAGCGCGCATGTTGTCGCAAGTCTGGCCCAACTCCAACATGGCGTAACCGTTGATCGCGGAAGCGTACACGACGGGGAAATCGAGCTGGTCATCGGTTGCTCCCAGCTTGTCGAACAGCTCGAAGGTCTGGTTGACGACCCAGGCCGGACGAGCGCCAGGACGATCAATCTTGTTCACCACGACAATCGGCTTGAGACCCAGCGCAAGCGCCTTCTTGGTCACGAACCGGGTTTGCGGCATCGGGCCTTCCACTGCGTCCACCAGCAGCAACACGCCGTCAACCATACCCAGCACCCGTTCAACCTCGCCGCCGAAGTCCGCGTGCCCTGGGGTGTCCACGATATTGATGTGGACACCTTCATATTCCACCGAAGTGTTCTTGGCGAGAATGGTGATGCCACGCTCCTTTTCCTGATCGTTGCTGTCCATCACCCGTTCGGCAATATGCTGGTGCGAGGCGAAAGTACCTGCCTGATGCAGCAGCTTGTCCACCAGCGTGGTCTTGCCGTGGTCGACGTGGGCGATGATTGCAATATTGCGTTGGGCGCGTGACATGAATAATTCCTGCTTTTAAAAAAGACCGCGATTGTAGCATAAATATCTGGCTTTTCTGGAAAATCTCCGTATAATGCGCCGCTTGGCTGAAGCACTATAGGTTCAGAGGTTCAGCCTTGGTTCATCGCTCCTGACCCTTCCTCTCAGAATTTCCTGAGTACGATTTCACCCCGGTTAGCGACGATGTTTTAGCGCCGCGTGGTGTTTGGTACTTGGCCCCATTTTAAATGGGGTCACCCTGCTTATTGCCTGCTGCGCGTTATGCTTATGCTGCCCTCTCCCGCATTGTGCGTGTACGGGGGACGCGATGTCGCTTTGCGACTATTTGTTTATAAGGAAATATACGTGTCTTTTGAAAAACTGAATCTGCATCCCTCCATCCTGCAAGCGATCGTCGAGAGCGGCTACACCAGCCCCACCCCGATCCAGGCAGAAGCCATTCCCGAAGTCCTCGCCGGTCGCGATCTGATGGCCTCGGCACAAACCGGCACCGGCAAAACCGCTGCCTTTATCCTGCCCGCTTTGCAACGTCTGAGCGAGCCGTCCCTGAGCAAAAGCAAGGGCCCGCGCGTACTGGTACTGACGCCGACACGCGAGTTGGCAAACCAGGTTAACGACGCAGCGCGCAAGTACAGCAAATTTTTGCGCGTCAAAACCGTCTGCATCCTCGGCGGCATGCCGTACCCGCTGCAAAACAAGCTGTTGTCGCAACCGGTGGACATCCTGGTCGCCACGCCTGGCCGCCTGATCGACCATCTGGAGCGAGGCCGCATCGACTTTTCGCGCCTGGAAATGCTGGTACTGGACGAAGCCGACCGCATGCTGGACATGGGCTTCATCGACGACGTCGAGAAAATCGCCGCCGCCACCCCGGCCAGCCGTCAGACCCTGCTATTCTCGGCCACGCTGGAAGGTACCATCGCAACCCTGGCAAGGCGCCTGCTGAAAGATCCCAAGCGCATTCAAATGGCTTCGCAGCAGACCAAGCACGAGAATATCGAGCAGCGCCTGCACGTCGTTGACGACATGGCGCACAAAAACCGCCTGTTGCAGCATCTGCTGACCGACATCGATGTCAAACAGGCCATCGTATTCACTTCCACCAAACGCGATGCCGACATGCTGGCTGAAGACCTGTTCGCACAGGGCCATCAGGCTGCGGCTCTGCATGGCGACATGAACCAGGGCGCGCGCAACCGCACCCTCACCCGTATGCGTAGCGGCGCCATCCGCGTGCTGGTCGCCACCGACGTGGCGGCGCGCGGACTTGACGTGGCCGGCATCAGCCACGTCATCAACTTCGACCTGCCCAAGTTCGCCGAGGACTACGTCCACCGCATCGGTCGCACCGGTCGCGCAGGCAGCCAGGGAATCGCGGTGTCCTTCGCCTCCGGCAAGGACGTGATGAATCTGAAAAAGATTGAACGCTTCACCGGCCACGCCATCACTCCGCACGTCGTTCCCGGCTTCGAGGCGAAACGCCCGATGCGTTCCGGTGCGCCCAGCCCTGCGGGCAAGCGCCCAAGCTTCGGCAATAATGACCGTCGTCCCGGCTACGAAGGCCGCCCCAACGGCAACCGCGAAGGCTATGCAGGACGCGGCGGCCCGAACAAGAGTGCTGCCGGAACCGGTCGTCCCGTCAGCCGAGGCAGGTAATCCTGGCTGGTACACCATGAAAATAAGGCGCTCGAAAGAGCGCCTTATTTTGTCTGCTTCGACTTGAAGGTAGACTCAGCGCACCACTCCGACGATCAATTGCGCTTCCGGTAGACCCTGCTCCAGCAGCCATTTTCTCGCAACATCCAGCAATGGCTCGGAGCCGGCGACATAAATGTCGAAATCGCTCAATACCGGATGTTCGTCGACGATCCGTTGCAACAAGTCGCCAAGCAGTCTTTCCTGCCTGCCTGCTGCGGTTTCCAGAACGGTACCCGCCACCAGCGGCGTGTAGCGGAAATTATCCAGCGCATCCGCCATTGCTCGCGGCCAGTTGGGAAAATAAAGATCTGATTCGTGCGAGACTGCCCAGTACAGATGCATCGACTCGGTTGAGTCCAGCGCCATGGCATGTTCCATCAGGCTTTTCACTGGCGCGAAGCCAGTGCCAAAGGCGATGAAGATCAGTGGCCGAGGGGAATCTTCATGCAATACAAAACTGCCTTTCGGCCCTTCCACCATTACCGCTTCGCCGGTCTTCAGCTTGGTGGCGACATAATCAGCAAAATGATTGCCTGGCGTTTTGTGAATATGGAATAGCAGGTTACGGTCGTCACAGGGGCAGCCAGCCATCGGAAACTCCGCCGATAGCGAATGACTGAACTTGAGCACGACATCCTGCCCCGCAAGAAAGCGCAGCCGCTGGTTGCGCGGGGTTTGCAGGTGCAGGAGCAGCATCTCGTCACCCAGCGGGTCGATGCTCCTGACATGCGCAGTGATGTGCTGGAACGGGATGTCCGCCGCTGCCGCCGCCTCGCCGGCTTCAATCACCAGGTCGGTCATGGCGGTATTCGAGCACATCAGCGCATAGCCGGAGGATTTTTCGGCCTCGCTTAAAACATAATCGTGAGGACGCACCTTCATCAGTTCGCCTGAAACGACACGCGCCTTGCACTGGCCGCAATTGCCATTGCTGCAACCGTAATTGAGCGCGAGGCCGGCGTGTAGCGCCGCTTCCAGCACGGTGTCGGTGCCTTCGACGAAAAATTCGTGGCCGCTGGGTTGGAGTTGTACGTGAGCTGCCATGACGCGCAAGAAACTGTCTCTCAGGGTTAGATTGGGAATTTCGGCTTGATGCTCGCCGGCTTGAAGCACCTGGTGCAGCCACATTCTGAGGGAAGCGGCGGCGGCCTGCACTTCTTCGCCTCCGGTGTCCCAAATTTTGAGCTGGTTTTCCAGGCCATCGACAATGGTGCGGTAACTCCTTGTTTCAGCCCGGGCGTCGGACAACTCCTTGCCCAGACCGGATAGCCGGGCTGCCAGGACTTCCTTGTTCGGCAAGCGCTCAAATGCCCGCTTGCCAAAAGCAATCTCCTTGGTCTGCGCCATCCGCTCGATGAACGTGTTGTCCTCGAACTGGATGTCCGGATAAACATGCAGCAAATCATCTTCGGTCACCATGCCGTCGAAGGAAGGCAGCAATCCCTCCTTGATTTTCTTTTGCAGCGCCACCCTGGTCACGCCGACAAGGCGTGCCGCTCTGGATAAATTCATGAGTTGAGGCATTCTAATCTCCTTGATCGGGTTGTGTGCTACCCCCCCTTGTTGCGCATGAAATCGGCTGTTTTCCAGAAGGCGAGCTTCAATTCTTCACGCAACCCCTCTTCCACCCCGACATCCTGCATCGCCTGAGTCATGCAGCTCATCCACTGGTCGCGCTCGGACTCGCCGATGCTGAAGGACAAGTGGCGCTGGCGCAGCTTGGGATGGCCGTATTTCTCTGTATACAGCTGCGGCCCGCCG
>JAJXTJ010000156.1 GCA_021783895.1 Pseudomonadota bacterium
TTCGAAGGGTGCGGGGCAAATCCGGCCGGTGAACTCGGGGAAGTTGTTGGTGGAATGCAATCTTTCCAGCGCCCGCTTCCAGTGGCCGTGGTACACCAGGTCATTCCAGTCCGGAATGATGTTGTTGACCGGGCAGCCGCTGCTGCAGAAGGGAATGCCGCAATCCATGCAGCGTGCGCTCTGGACTGTGGCCTGCTCTTCGGTCAGGTGCAGCACGAACTCGCGGTAGTTTTTCAGGCGTTCCGCGACCGGCAGGCTCTCTTCGCTCAAGCGGCGGAATTCCATAAATCCGGTAGGTTTACCCATTTATGCGATCTCCCTGTTTGGCGGCGATTTCCTGCAGGGCGCGGCGATATTCAGTCGGCATGACCTTGACGAATTTTGGCAAATATTTTGCCCAGTTGTCGAGGATGATCCTGGCGCGCGCACTTCCGGTGTAGCGCAGGTGTTTCTCGATCATGCCGCGCAATACCGGTTCGTCGGCCTTGCCGAGATGGTTCAGATGCACGAGACCGTGCCCCCCCACTTCACCTGTTTCGCTGGCCGCAGACTCTTCCGGTATCGGCTCCAGCTCCACCATCGCCTGGTTGCAGCGGCGCTCGAAATTGTTGTTCTCGTCCAGCACATAAGCGACGCCGCCGGACATGCCGGCGGCAAAATTGCGCCCGGTCTGGCCCAGCACGACCACCATGCCGCCGGTCATGTATTCGCAGCCGTGGTCGCCCACGCCTTCCACCACGGCGGTGGCGCCGGAATTGCGCACCGCGAATCGCTCGCCGGCCACGCCACGGAAATAGCACTCGCCGCTGGTTGCACCATACAGCACGGTGTTGCCGACAATGATATTGTCTTCCGCCACGATCGGGCAATCCTCGGGCGGCATCACCACGATGCGCCCCCCGCACAAGCCCTTGCCGACGTAGTCGTTGCCTTCGCCGGAAAGCTCGAAGCTGACGCCATGGGCCAGGAAAGCGCCGAAGCTTTGCCCTGCCGTGCCGCTCAGCTTCACCGTGATGGTGTCTTGCGGCAGTCCGGCCTGGCCGTAACGCTTTGCCACCTCGTGCGACAGCATGGTGCCGACGGTGCGATTGACGTTGCGGATGGCGCAGGTCAGCACCACCGGCTGCCGGGTTCCCAGCGCGTTTCCGGCCTGTGCGATGAGCTGGTGATCCAGGGCGTTTTCCAGCCCGTGATCCTGTGTCTCTTTATGGCGGCGTGCCACGCTGTTTGGCATGTCGGGCTGATGAAATATCTTGCTGAAATCCAGCCCCTTGGCCTTCCAGTGCGCGATACCCTGCCTCATGTCGAGCAAGTCGCTCCGCCCGACCAGCTCGTCGAACTTGCGGATGCCCATCTGCGCCATCAGCTCGCGCACTTCCTCGGCCAGGAAGAAGAAATAATTAACCACATGTTCCGGTTGGCCGGTGAATTTCCTGCGCAGTTCGGGGTCTTGCGTCGCCACGCCGACCGGGCAGGTGTTGAGGTGGCACTTGCGCATCATGATGCAGCCTTCCACCACCAGCGGCGCCGTGGCGAAGCCGAATTCGTCGGCACCGAGCAGGGCGCCGATCAGCACGTCGCGCCCGGTCTTGAGCTGGCCGTCCACTTGCAGCGCAATGCGCCCGCGCAGTTTGTTCAGCACCAGGGTCTGCTGGGTTTCCGCCAGACCGAGCTCCCACGGCGTACCCGCATGTTTGATCGAGGACAGCGGCGAGGCACCGGTGCCGCCATCGAAACCGGATACCACGATGTGATCGGCCTTGGCCTTGGAAACGCCCGCCGCCACAGTGCCGACGCCTATTTCGGACACCAGCTTGACCGAGATGGAAGCACTCGGATTGGCGTTTTTCAGGTCATGAATCAGTTGCGCCAGATCTTCGATCGAATAAATGTCATGGTGCGGCGGCGGGGAAATCAGGCCGACGCCCGGAACGGAAAAGCGCAGATGGGCGATGTACTCGGTCACTTTATGACCGGGCAACTGGCCGCCTTCTCCGGGCTTGGCGCCCTGCGCCATCTTGATTTGAATCTGGTCTGCGCTGGACAGGTATTCCGCCGTCACGCCGAAGCGCCCGGAGGCCACCTGCTTGATCCGGGAGCGTAGCGAGTCGCCTTGCCTCAGCACCAGATCGCGCTCTATGCGCCCCTTGCCGATGATCTCCGCCAGCGTGTCGCCCGCCTTGATGGGGCGATAGCGCGCCGCGTCCTCGCCCCCTTCGCCGGTATTGGATTTGCCGCCGATGCGGTTCATCGCGATGGCCAGGGTGGTGTGCGCTTCAGTGGAAATGGAACCGAGCGACATCGCGCCGGTAACGAAACGTTTGACGATTTCCTTCGCCGGTTCGACTTCTTCCAGCGGTACCGGCGCGCCAGCCGATTTGATCTCGAATAACCCGCGCAACGTTTTCATTTGCCGGCTCTGGTCGTTGATCAGCCCGGCGTATTCCTTGTAGGTCCGGGCGTTGTTGGTGCGCGTCGCGTGTTGCAGCTTGGCGATGGATTCCGGCGTCCACAGGTGAGCCTCGCCGCGCACGCGCCAGGCATAATCGCCGCCCGCTTCCAGCGCATTGGACAGTACCGGGTCGGAGCCGAATGCGGACCGGTGGGTGCGCACGGCTTCCTCGGCGATTTCCCGCAAGCCGATGCCTTCGATCTGGGTCGCCGTGCCGGTGAAATACTGCTCGACGAAACCGGCATTCAAGCCGATGGCCTCGAAAATTTGCGATCCGCAATAGGATTGGTAAGTGGAAATACCCATCTTGGACATCACCTTGAGCAGCCCCTTGTCGATGGCTTTGATGAAGCGCTTGTTGGCATCCTTGCCGGCCAGTCCCTCGGGCAGGTAATCGGCCATGGCGGCGATGGTTTCGAAGGCCAGCCACGGGCACACGGCTTCCGCGCCGTAGCCCGCGAGCAGGGCGAAGTGGTGCACTTCGCGCGCGGAGCCCGTATCCACCACCAGGCCGGTGCGGGTGCGCAGCCCCTCGCGCACCAGGTGGTGATGCACCCCGGCGCAGGCCAGCAGCGCGGGAATGGCGACACGCTCGCGCGACACGCTGCGGTCGGACAGGATCAGCACGTTGCAGCCATCCGCTACGGCCTTACCTGCGGCGGCGCACAGCGCCCCGATCGCGGCCTCGCAGCCCGCCGCGCCCCCGGTGACCGGATAGGTGATGTCCAGCACCAGCGACTTGTAGCGACCCTGCGTCAGTGTGCCGATGTCGCGCAGCTTGGCCAGATTTTCATTGGACAGCACCGGTTGACGTGCTTCCAGACGCAACGAAGGCTCGGCTTCGTCGATGTCCAGCAGATTGGGCTTGGGCCCGATGAACGAAGTGAGCGACATCACGATCTCTTCGCGGATCGGATCGATCGGCGGGTTGGTGACTTGCGCGAAAAGCTGTTGGAAGTAACTATACAGGGGCTTGTTTTTATCTGACAGCACCGGCAGTGCCGTATCGGTGCCCATCGAGCCGGTGGCCTCTTCTCCTGCGGAAGCCATCGGGGCGAGAAGGAGCTTGATATCCTCCTGCGTATAGCCGAACGCCTGCTGGGTGTCGAGCAGGTTTTCCGGGTGCGCGGTTTCGTTCCCTGCGTCCGGCAGATCGTCCAGAAGGTCGCGCGATTTTTCTATCCATTGCCGGTAAGGCCTGGCGGTGGCGAGCTGCTGCTTCATTCCGATGACGTCGACAATTCTTCCGGCCTGCAAGTCGATCAGGAACATCTTGCCCGGCTGTATCCGCCATTTCTTGACAATCTTGTGCTGCGGAATATCCAGCACGCCCATTTCGGAAGCCATCACGGCGATATCGTCGTCGGTGATCAGGTAGCGAGCCGGACGCAGTCCGTTGCGATCCAGCGTCACGCCGATCTGGCGGCCATCGGTAAAGGCCACGGCGGCGGGGCCGTCCCATGGCTCCATCAGGGCGGCGTGGTATTCGTAAAAAGCCTGGCGTTCTTCGGTCAACAAGGGGCTGCCTACCCAAGCTTCGGGAATCAGCAACATCATCGCGTGCGGCAGCGAATAGCCGCCCGCCACCAGCAGCTCCAGCGCATTGTCTAGACAGGCCGAATCGGACTGGCCCTCGACAATCAGCGGCCAGAGTTTTTCCAGGTCTTCGCCCAGCAGCTTGGAAGACATCGCCGCCTGACGCGCGGTCATCCAGGTCATGTTGCCGCGCAAGGTGTTGATCTCGCCGTTGTGCGCGATCATACGGAATGGGTGCGCCAGATCCCAGGTGGGGAAGGTGTTGGTGGAGAAGCGCTGATGCACCAGCGCCAGGGCGCTGACCACGCTCGCGTCCTGCAGATCGAGGTAATACTCGCCGACCTGGTCGGCCAGCAGCATGCCCTTGTAGACGAGGGTGCGCGTGGACAGCGAGGGAACATAGAAGTACCTGCCCTGCTCGCCGGGCAGGTTGCGCACTGCGTGTTCAGCCGTTTTGCGGATGACGAACAGCTTGCGCTCGAAGCTGTCGGTATTGGAGCAGCGCGCCCCGCGCCCGATGAATACCTGGCGCACCACGGGTTCCACCGCCCTGACGCTCTCGCCCAGGCTGCGGTTGTCCACCGGCACATCGCGCCAACCCAGCAAGGTCTGGCCTTCCGCCGCGATCTTGTCGGCGATGACGCCTTCGCAGGCGCCGCGCGCCGCCGCATCGCGCGGCAAAACAGGATGC
>JAJXTJ010000157.1 GCA_021783895.1 Pseudomonadota bacterium
GCCGCCAATTGCCGGGCGCTCGCCCTCGACTACCGGCTGGCACCGGAACACCGCTACCCGGCGGCGGTCGAGGACGCCACCAAAGCCTACCGCTGGCTGCTGGCGCAGGGTTACAAACCCGGCAAGATCAGCATCGCCGGTGATTCCGCCGGCGGCGGTCTGACGCTCGCGACCCTGGTGGCGTTGCGTGACGCCGGCACTCCGCTGCCCGGTGCGGCCGCACCCATCTCGCCCTGGACGGATCTCGAAGGCACCGGCGAATCCATGCGCACCAAGGTCGATGTCGATCCGATGGTCGAACCCGGCGGGCTGTTCGGCATGGCCAGGATCTATCTGGGCGACGCCGATCCGCGCCAGCCCACGGCCTCGCCACTGTACGCGGACATGAAGGACCTGCCACCGCTGCTGATCCAGGTCGGCGATCTCGAAACCCTGCTCGACGACGCCACCCGAACCGCCGCCAACGCCAAGGCGGCGGGCGTCGATGTGACGCTTGAGGTCTGGCCCGAGATGGTCCATGTCTGGCATCTGTTCGCGCCCATGGTGCCCGAGGGGCGCGAGGCCATCGCGCGCATCGGCCAGTTCCTGGCTCAGCATACGGCTTGATAAAAATACGCAACCTACTGCTTCTAGAATAAGGAGAAAGAATCATGGCTGGACGAGTAGCCGGTAAAGTGGCTTTGATAACGGGTGGCGGTTCAGGGATTGGCGAAGCCACCGCACTGCGCTTTCAGGAGGAAGGCGCCAAGGTGGTGGTAGTGGACATCAACGGCGACAGCGCCAAACGTGTCGCCGCAGCACTGCGCGAGCGCGGCGGCGAGGCGACCCATTTCGTCGCCGATGTCACGGACCCGGAAGCCGTGCAGGGCATGATCCGGCACGCCGTGCAGACGTTCGGCCGCCTCGACATCCTCCACAATAACGCCACGGCGGCGGAGGTGGGCTCCGTCACCAACCTCAGCCTGGAAGGCTGGAACCGCACCCTGGCGGTGAATGTGACGGCGCCCTTCCTGGCCACCAAATACGCCCTGCCCATCATGATCGCCCAGGGTGGCGGCGCCATCGTCAACACGGCGTCCATTTCCGGCACCAGGGGCGACTACGGCATGTCCGCCTACAACGCGGGCAAGGCCGCCGTGATCAACTTCACCCGCTCCGCGGCCATCGAGTACGCGGCCAAGGGCGTCCGCATGAACTGCGTCTGTCCGGGCGCCATCGACACACCGGCGATCCAGGCGCTCACCGGCAGCGGCGCGGCGACGCCCCACATGTCGGTGGCGGGCAGCCCTGCCGGCCTGCCCAAGCTGTCCGATGAAACCCGCGAGAAACTGCGCGCGCGGATGGCCGGCGCCCACCCCATCGGCCGTCTGGGCCAGCCCGGCGAAATCGCCAATCTAGTGTTGTTTCTGGCCTCGGATGAAGCATCCTTCATCACTGGCGCCGCCTACATCATCGACGGCGGACTCACAGCGCATACCGGACTGCCGAGCATGACCTGACAGCACACACAAAAAACGGGGCCCTGAGCCCCGTTTTTTGCAACTTCCCTGCTGTTGATGCTATGCGCAGCAATGCGCTATTTACGGGTAAAAACGGACATCGCATTGTCTGATCGCTCAATACCGACGTCGCCAGACGGAAATTTCGGTGAGTGATCAGAGGTTCCTATAGTTGGGCGTCATGGTCAGTTGCTCAATATGCTGGGTGAACTTCGATGAATTTGACTGAGTTGGCTAACAATGAGGTAGGGCGTCTCCTTAACGGAAAGAATAACCCACAGCATGGCGCTATCGGCCATCTCACTACCGCTGCCGCCCGTGCAGCAGAATCACTTGTTTATCTCGCAGATATTGATGACCACCGTTTTAATGGAACTTGGCCCAACGACATTTACCAGAACAATGCTGTCGATGATGGCCACGTTCGCTGGGCTTCGGCTGGAGCCCTGACAAGTCTTGACCTCTGCATTGCTGCCGCTGCAAGACTTGGTGGATTCGCCCCGCCGTCATCAGGTTATGAGGTCAGCATCCGAACGTACTATCAAAAAGAACGCTCAGGCAAAGTGAAGGACAAACGGCATCTTGTTCTAACACCGTGGCGCGCTTGGATCGACAACGTTGTCGCCGATGCCAGATACGACACACTTCTGCGGGTTCGTAATGCATTGATCCATGCCGACGCCTTTCGGATTGGTCACGGAACAACAGGCGCGATCTGCGGCCACTCGATGCGCACCGGGTATAACGTTGGGCCACTTGTTCCACACGTGCAGAGTTCTTCGCATTCCACTATCACGGCACGCCGAATTGTTGAACTATCACGCGATATGGCCTTGACTCATGTTAACGCGTTCGTTGCCGCGCTGAGATCAATACCGTGATCATTCGGACGTCAATGGCACAGCGATTTGGCGCCTGGCCAGCTCGTCGGCGAGATATGTGTTTCAGGATTTGTTTTGGTTGATGCTGCTCGTGCGTCTACATCTTGGCGGGAAGAGTCTGATGCTCACGCAAACAGGTCGCATCGGTCCTTCCGCCCTCTTCTCAGACCGTTTCCGGCATTTCGCCAGATTCTCGACTTGTGTACCTCATTCACCCAACACGGTCTTGAGATCAAACCAGTGGGTACCGACGAAATACAAATGGACTACCTGTCCCGCGAGTTCTATCCGGATTTCGGCAGATGAAGCCGTGTCAGAAACCTCCTGATCGATAATGGACCGAGGGACCTCTGGCGTCATCAGTCTGTCGCGCATGAACGTACATGGCTGCACATGTAGGGCAGAGAGCGAGGCGATTCTCGAAATGATGGTGTTTATGACCTGCCCCCTCCTGCCCGCCGGAGACGACGTTGAGCTTCATGCTGGCCAATCCCTCGCCAAGTTCGTTGGCCAACTGGTGCTCTGCCTCGTTGGCGGAATAGCTGCCCAGCACGGAAAGGTTGAGTCGACGGGACTTATCAAGGGCTCGCTCAGGCCGATCGCTGCCCAACTGTCCGCGCGGCCGGGAGTTCTGGGGCCAAGTCTGGGCGTGGCGGATTGCTGAACTCCATGGCACCGTCGTCGACCGCGCAAAACCTCAGGTTTTTGAGATCGCGCAGGTAGTTCTGCGGCGCAAACCACGGATCCTTGTCACCCTGTTTTGGCAGCTTGCCGGCGGCGCGGCGCACATAGCCGGACGACAGATTGAACCAGGCGGTTTCCTCCATGGCGGGGTCGCGCAGACGCGGCGTACACTGGCGCGTCGCGGTCTTTTCCATGTGGTTCAGCAGCCGGCACACATAGGTGCTGGTGAGATCGGCGCGCAACGTCCAGGAAGCGTTGGTGTAGCCGAAGGTGGTGGCGAAGTTGGGCACGTCGTTGTACATCATGCCCCGGTACATGAAGGTTTCGCCTGGCACGACGGCTTTGCCGTCGACACTCACCGCGACGCCGTTGAACACCTCGAGCGCCAGCCCGGTTGCGGTAATCACCATGTCCGCCGCAAGCACCTGCCCGGATTTCAACCGGATACCCTCGGGGAGGAAGGTGTCGATGTGGTCGGTCACGACGGACGCGCTGCCGCTTTTTATGGCGTCAAAGAAATCATCGTCCGGCACCAGACACAGACGCTGATCCCAGGGGCCGTAGGATGGCGTGAAGTGCGTTGCGACATCGTAGTCAGGCCCGAGGCGCTTGCGCACCTGGTTGATGAGGTAACGCTTCATGCGCTCCGGGCTTTTTTTGGAGCGGCTGAAAACAAACAGCGTAAGAAGCACATTGCGCCAGCGGATGAGGTCGTAGGCGAGCTGCGCCGGCAGTATCCGGCGCAGCCGGTTGGCCAGAGCATCCTCGGACGGGCGCGACAGCATGTAGGTGGGCGAGCGTTGCAGCATGGTGACGTGCGCGGCCGTTTTCGCCAGCTCCGGCACCAGCGTCACGGCGGTGGCACCACTGCCGATCACCACCACCTTTTTGTCGCGGTAATCGACGTCGTCGGGCCAGTGCTGCGGGTGAATCACCCGTCCCGGAAAGCGGTCGATTCCCGGAAAATCCGGCGTGTAGCCCGCCGCGTAGCGGTAATAACCTCCGCACAGAAACAGAAAATTGCAGGTGTAAGTGACGGGCTCCCGGGCTTCCCCACACTCAGCCTGCACGGTCCAGCAAGCAGTTTCCGTCGACCATGCAGCGCTGCGCACCTGGTGCTGGAAACGGATTTTTTCCCGGATGTGATTCTCGTCGGCGGTTTCTTCCAGATACCTGAGGATGGCAGGTCCGTCGGCAATGGCTTTCTGTTCCTTCCAGGGTTTGAAGGAGTAGCCCAGGGTATACATGTCGGAATCGGAGCGAATCCCCGGGTAGCGAAACAGGTCCCAGGTCCCTCCCAGGGCGTTGCGGCCCTCGAGTATGGCGTAGCTTTTGGTCGGGCAGTCGCGCTGTAGATGAAAGGCGGCGCCGATCCCGGAAATGCCGGCGCCGATGATCAATACGTCGAAATGCGCTACCGCCACTAACCCCATCCATCCGCCGCTGAAACGCGGCCAGGCACACTGACTACGCGACGCCGGCGGACCATGGCAAAGCCAACGCAGCGGGTCCGCGAACCCGGCCGCGCTTCAGCAAATGGAATTTCCCGATGGCTGGAGTTCACGAAAATCGAGCAAGCTCCTTGCCGCGAACCCGTTATAGCGCTTATCGCG
>JAJXTJ010000158.1 GCA_021783895.1 Pseudomonadota bacterium
TATTGAGCCTGCCTACTCCGGCTTACCTGCACCTGCCGGTAGCAGTGAATGAACGCGGCGAAAAACTCAGCAAGCAGACCCTCGCACCGGCGGCGAGCCAGATCAGCCCGGTGGCTCTGTTGTGCGAAGTGCTGGAATTCCTGAATCAGGCGCCGCCGGAGGAACTGAAAGACGCCGATCTGAATGATTTCTGGAAGTGGACGATCGCCAACTGGCGTGCGGACAAGCTGCCGGCGGTCAGGTCGAGGCCGCTATCCGGAGTAAAGGCGCTCGGATAACAGCAAGGGTCCACAAGGAAAAGCGGTCGGGCGGGTGCAGGTCAAATACCCAAAAAAAACGCCGTGCCAAAAAAACCGGCACGGCCAAAGGGAATGAAATCCAGACTAATCAGGGTTCAATGGGTTCCTTCCTGGCGCCGCCTTCGGTGCCTGCGCCCATTCCCGCCATGTGCTCGTAAAAGGCGAAGCGTTTTTGCAGTTCATTCTCGTAGAACGCCAGCAATTCGCCGCCGTCGCCGTCCAGTTCCTTCACCAAACCGCGGAAGCGCGGCTCGTTCTGGATGAAATCGCGGTAGGAAACAGATGGTTTTTTCGAGTCCAGCTTGAGCGGGTTCTTGCCTTCCTGCTCGCGACGCGGGTCGTAGCTGAACAACGGCCAGTGGCCTGAGCTCACCGCCAGTTCCTGCTGCTGGTGCTGCTTGCTCAGGTCGTAACCATGCTCGCCGCAGGGGCTGTAGGCGATGATGATCGACGGCCCGTCGAAGGACTCCGCTTCGAGGAAGGTTTTCAGGGTATGGATATCCTTCGCGCCGTAGGCGACATGGGCGACGTAGACATTGCCGTAGCTCATGGCGATCTGCGCCAGATCCTTCTTGCCGGTTACCTTGCCGCCGGCGGCGAATTTCGCGATGGCGCCGCGCGGCGTGGCCTTGGACATCTGGCCGCCGGTGTTGGAATAGACCTCGGTATCGAGCACCAGGATGTTGACGTTGCGGCCCGAAGCCAGCACGTGATCCAGGCCGCCGAAACCGATATCGTAGGCCCAGCCGTCTCCGCCGATGATCCACACGCTTTTCTTCACCAGGTAATCGGCCAGGGTTTCCAGCTGGCGAGCTTCGGCGGAATCGATGCCGGCCAGCACCTTGCGCAATGCCTCGATGCGCTCGCGCTGGGCGAAGATGCCCGCTTCGGTGGATTGATCAGCGTTGAGAATGGAGTTTGCCAGCTCGTCGCCGACTTGAGCTTGAAAATGCGACAGAATCTCGCCCGCATGTTCGGCGTGCTTGTCGATGCTGACGCGGAAGCCCAGGCCGAATTCGGCGTTGTCCTCGAACAGCGAATTGCTCCAGGCCGGACCGCGTCCCTCGGCGTTCTTGCTGTAAGGCGTGGTCGGCAGGTTGCCGCCGTAGATCGAGGAACAGCCGGTGGCGTTGGCCACCACCATGCGGTCGCCGAACAGCTGGCTGGCGAGGCGGATATAAGGCGTTTCGCCGCAACCGACGCAGGCCGAGGAGAACTCGAACAGGGGTTGCATCACCATCGCGCCCTTGATGGTCGAGCTGCGCAGTTGGGTGCGGTCGAATTCCGGCAGGGTGAGGAAGAACGCGAAATTTTCGCGTTCCTGTTCACGCAGCGGAGCTTGCGGCCGCATTTCCAGCGCCTTGTGGCCGTCGGTCTTGGAAACCGCCGGGCAGATGTCGACGCACAGTTTGCAACCGGTGCAATCCTCCGGCGCCACCTGATAGGAAATGTGCATGCCCTGTTCGAATTCCTTGCCCTTGACCTGGATGTGCTTGAAGGTGGGCGGGGCATCCTTGGCCAGATCGGCGGGAAACACCTTGGAGCGGATGGCGGTGTGCGGGCAGACGAACGGGCACTTGCCGCAGTAGATGCACAGCTCTGCGTCCCATACCGGGATTTCCTGCGCCAGGTTGCGCTTGTCCCACATGGCGGTGCCGGTGGGCCAAGTGCCATCGTTGGGCAAGGCGCTGACCGGCAACATGTCGCCGCGGCCGGCCATGATTTCGGCAGTAATCTTCTTGACGAACTCGGGAGCGAAGACCGGCACCGGTTCCGGCATCTCGTGGAGGCTGCTCGCGGCTGCCGGCACGTTGATCTTGTGCAGGTTGGCAATGGTCTCGTCGATCGCCTTCCAGTTGGCTTCCACCACCGCCCTGCCCTTCTTGATGTAGGACTTTTCGGCGGCGTACTTGATCTTTTCGATCGCCAAATCGCGCGGCAGCACGCCGGAAATAGCGAAGAAACAGGTCTGCATGATGGTGTTGATGCGGCTGCCCATGCCGGTGGTCTTGGCGATGGCGTAGGCGTCGATGACGTAGAATTCCAGCTTCTTGGCGATGATCTGCTGCTGCATCTTGCGGGTCAGGGTGTCCCACACCTTGTCCGCCGCAACCGCCGTATTGACCAGGAATACCGCGCCATCGGCGGCGGAATCCAGCATTTCATAGCGCCCCAGGAATACCGGCTGGTGGCAGCCGATGAAGTTCGCCTCGTTGTTGCCGATCAGGTAAGGGGAATGGATCGGTTTGGGCGAAAAGCGCAGGTGGGAAATGGTCACTGCGCCGGCTTTTTTCGAGTCGTAAACGAAATAGCCCTGGCCGTAGAGCTCGGTTTCCTCGCCCATGATCTTGATGGTGTTCTTGTTGGCGCCCACCGTGCCGTCCGAACCCAGGCCGTAGAACATGCAGCGGTTCACGCCCTTGCCGGCGTCGGTGTGGAAGTCGGGATCCCAGTCCAGGCTGGTGTGGGTGAGGTCGTCGAAGATGCCGACGGTGAAATGGTTCTTGGGCTGTTCTTTTTTCAGCTCGTCGAACACGCCCTTGATCATGCCCGGCGTGAATTCCTTGGAGGACAAGCCGTAGCGTCCGCCCACCACGCGCGGCATGGCGGGGAAGGGCGATTTGCCGGTGCCGACTGCGTCGGCGATGGCCGTCACCACATCCTTGTAGAGCGGCTCGCCGTCTGCGCCCGGTTCCTTGGTGCGGTCGAGCACCGCGAGGCGTTTGGTCGTAACGGGAATGACCTTGAGCAGCTCGTCCGCCGCGAAGGGACGGTACAGGCGCACCTTGACCAGACCCACCTTCTCGCCGTGGGCGGTGAGGTGATCCACCGTTTCTTCAGCAGCATCCGCGCCGGAACCCATCAGCATGATCACGCGCTCGGCGTCGGGCGCGCCGACGTAATCGTAGAGGTGATACTGGCGTCCGGTCAGTTTGGCGAACTTGTCCATGACCTTCTGCACGATGCCCGGCATGGCTTCGTAGTACGCGTTGACCGTCTCGCGCGCCTGGAAGTACACGTCCGGATTCTGGGCCGTGCCGCGCAGCACCGGGTGGTCCGGCGTCAGCGCGCGGGCGCGGTGGGCGAACACCAGCTTGTCGTCGATCATTTCGCGCACCACTTCCACCGGCACCTGCTCGACCTTGGCCACCTCATGGGAAGTGCGGAAACCGTCGAAGAAATGCAGGATCGGCAAGCGCGATTCGAGCGTTGCGGCTTGGGCAATCAGCGCCATGTCCATGGCTTCCTGCACCGAATTGGAAGCAAGGAAGGCGAAGCCGGTGGAACGCGCCGCCATCACGTCGCCGTGGTCGCCGAAAATCGACAGCCCCTGTGCCGCCAGCGAGCGCGCCGCCACGTGCATCACGAACGGCGTCAGCTCGCCGGCGATCTTGTACATGTTGGGGATCATCAGCAGCAAGCCCTGCGAGGCGGTAAAAGTGGTCGCCAGCGAACCGGCCTGCAAGGCGCCGTGTATCGCGCCGGCGGCGCCGCCTTCGCTCTGCATGGTCACTACTTCAGGAATCGTACCCCACAGATTCTTGACACCCTGCGCCGACCAGGCGTCCGAGTATTCCCCCATCGGCGAGGACGGTGTAATCGGATAAATCGCGATCACCTCGTTGGTCATGTGGGCAATATAGGCGGCGGCTTCGTTGCCGTCGAGAGTAACCATACGCGCTTGAGACATTGGGAACACCCCTTAAATATAAATCCCGTAACAGGGATGTAGACAAAATTTACGACAATATGGTCAAACTACCATGACTCGACAAGTCAGGCAATTTTTGTAATGTTATCTAGGCATAAAGAAGATTTATATGCCATTGATTGAATTAAAAATGGCGAAAAAACAGCCGGATACGGCTCGACAAGACGGGCATATAGGCGGACAGATACTTGGATTCCGAATAAACAACCCGCGCCCCAAGGGGCGGGATATTCCCTGTCACCCTGTCATTCCGAGCATGGCGAGGGATCTTAAGATCCCTCACTTCGTTCGGGATGACAACAAACGCCGTAAGCGGCGGGGGAATTTGACCCAGAGAGATTCAACCGGGATTGTCCCACGCCATGAAGCCCTCACCTCAAGCTTGCCGGAAAACGGAATCAATGGAGTTGCACACGATTCAGCAAAGAGCTTGGTCTGCGGACCAATAGGCACGGCGATCTCCGACACATGCGCTCGCAGATCGCCTATTGACGGGGATTGCAGGGCAGGCATTATTCAGCACGCTATCGCGAAAAACGGGGTGTCGGCAAATACGGTGTCTAGCAGCCTGTCGGACTTAAACCCCGCCCCATAAATCGATTTAACGATCCGGGAAGAATCGTCGCGTTTTGGAGTGGAATTGGGCCGTTTTGGCAT
>JAJXTJ010000159.1 GCA_021783895.1 Pseudomonadota bacterium
ACACCGCCGAGGCGCGCGCGGGCGAACTGCTGCTGGGCGTGGGCATTCCGCTCGAACAGCACAAAGGGCGCATGAGTGCGGTGGCCCCCGGCTGGAAGCTGCGTGTGCTGCTGGTTCAGGCGCTGTTCGCCAAGCCCGACATCCTGCTGCTGGACGAGCCCACCAACAACCTCGACATCAACACTATCCGCTGGCTGGAAGATGTGATCAACGCGCGCGCCAGCACCATGGTCATCATCTCCCACGACCGGCACTTCCTCAACAGCGTGTGCACCCACATGGCCGACCTGGACTTTGGCGAGATTCGCATTTATCCCGGCAACTACGACGAGTACATGATCGCTTCGACACAGGCGCGCCAGAGGCTGCTTTCCGACAATGCCAAGAAAAAGGAAATGGTCGCCGAATTGCAGGCCTTCGTCGCCCGCTTTTCCGCCAATGCCTCCAAGGCCCGCCAGGCGACCAGCCGCGCCCGGCAGGTGGACAAGCTCAAGTCGGGCATGGTCGAGGTCAAACCCTCCAGCCGGCAGAACCCCTACATCCGCTTCGAAACCGACGACCGTGAAAAATTGCACCGCCAGGCGGTGGAACTGCTGGACGTCGCCAAGGGCTACGACAAGGCGCTGTTCCACGGCCTCAACCTGCTTCTCGATGCCGGCCAGCGCCTCGCCATCATCGGCCCCAACGGCGCCGGCAAATCCACCCTGCTGAAAACCCTGGTGGGCGAGATCGAGCCCGACCAGGGCACCGTCAAGTGGCCGGAAAAAGCCAAGATCGGCTACTTCGCCCAGGACCACCATGCCGAATTCGAGGATGACATGACCCTGTTCGAATGGATGGAGCGCTGGGGTCGCAAAAGCGACGATGACCAGATCATCCGCGCGACTCTTGGCCGGCTGCTGTTTACCGGCGACGACTCGAAGAAATCGGTCAAGGTGCTGTCCGGCGGCGAAAAGGGCCGCATGCTCTACGGCAAGCTGATCCTGGAGCGGCCCAACGTGCTGGTAATGGACGAACCGACCAACCATATGGATATGGAATCGATCGAATCCCTCAACCTCGCGCTGGAGCAGTTCAAGGGCACGCTGATCTTCGTCAGCCACGATCGCCAGCTGATCTCGTCACTCGCCACCCAGGTGCTGGAACTCGACGGCAAGGGCGGCTTCAAACATTTCGCCGGCGATTACGAGGAATACCTGCACAGCCAGGGAATTGAAATCTAGCGGGGTGTCTACCGGCAGGGTGCGTGGGACGCTCCCTACCGGGCCTTCTCTTCCAGCAATGGCTTCACCAGGCTCTCCAACCGACCGTAATACACCTGTCCGCTGATCCTGTAACGAATCCGGCCCCGCCTGTCGATCAGAAAAGAGGTCGGCAACCGGCTCACCCCGCCAAAGACAAAGGCATAACCAGATTCCGCCATCGCTACCGGGAAATGGTAACCTTGTTTCGCCATGAACTGGCGCACGGGGTCAGGCGATTCATCCTGGCTCAGGGCCAGAATCTCGAAGCCCTGCGCCCGGGTATCGCGATAAAAACGCGCCATGTCGGACATTTCGTGACGGCAATAGGGGCACCAGGTGGCCCAGAAGTTGACCAGCACCACCTTGCCGCGCAACTGTTCCAGGCTGGTTTGCCTGCCGTCCAGCAACACCACTTTCACTTCCGGGGCCACGCGGTTTTCGTCCGACACCCACGCCGGCGGACGGAACCAGACATAGACAATCAGCCCGAGAAGCACCAGAGTTAACCTGTCCGGCCGATATTTTCTGACCCGCGCCCACCTATTTCCTGCTTTCACCCTTGCCCCCGATACGCTATAGTTGCGAAGAATTTTAACGGGTAACTAATATGATCATGCTCTGGATGAAAGCATTTCACATCATCGCCGTGGTGACCTGGTTCGCCGCGCTGTTCTACCTGCCGAGGCTTTTCGTCTATCACGCCATGAGCGAAGATGCTGTCAGCATCGAGCGTTTCAAGATCATGGAGCGCAAACTCTATCGCGGCATCATGACACCCAGCGCGATGGTGGCGGTGACGCTGGGGGGATGGCTGCTGTACGATTATGCGTGGACCGCCTACCGGGGGATGTTGTGGCTGCACGTCAAGCTGGCGCTGGTTGCGGTGCTGCTCGGCTATCACTGGTATTGCGGCAAACTGCTCAGGGATTTTCGTGATGACCGCAACCGTCATAGCCACGTTTTCTACCGCTGGTTCAACGAATTCCCGGTGCTGATCCTGGTCGCCGTGGTGATCCTGGTCGTCGTCAAACCGTTCTGATTCCATTGCGGTAAACCGCCTCAATCCGCTCGCGATATTTACCATACACTGCGTCGCGCTTGACCTTGAGGGTAGTCGTCAGCAGGCCCTCCGCCAGCGTCCAGGGCTCCTGCAAGGCGATCACCCGGCGCACCCGCACCCAGCGGGAAAACGCTTTGAGCCGGGCATTGGCGTGTTTGATCAAGGTTCTCTCATCGCTTTCCCGGGTCACGGCCAGCAGCACGAGATAGGCGCGCCCTTCGCCGACCAGCATCACCTGCTCGAACAGGGGGTCGTCGAGAATCGCCATTTCCGCATCCTGGGGCGGTACTTTCTCGCCGTTGGACAACACAATAATATCTTTGGTGCGGCCCCTGATGAGGATCTTGCCCGCCAGGATTTCAACCAGATCACCCGTATTCAGCCAGCCATTCGCATTCAGCACTTCCACCGTAGCCTGCGGATTATGCCAGTAGCCCAGCATCACGGAGGGCCCGCGCACCAGCAGCTCCCCGGCCTCATTGACCCTGACCGCCACGCCCGGCAAGGGCGCACCGACGGTAACCGGATCATTATCATGCTCGCGGTTGCCGGCCACTACCGGGGACGCTTCGGTCAGGCCATAACCCTGGAGCATGTTTAGCCCCAGTCCGATGAATGATCGCGCCACGCGCAACTCCAGCGGCGCGCCGCCCACTACCGCCAAGCGCAGGCGCCCGCCGAAGCGGTTCAGCACCGGCCCGGCAACCCCGAGTTGCAGCAACCGGAACAGCGCCTGCTCCACCTTGCCGGAACGGCGCTCGAATTTGCGCCAGCCCAGCGCCACCGTGAGCGAAAACAGCGCCCGTTTGAGCGGGGCGGCGGCCAGCGCCTGCTCAATCCGGGCGAGGAAACGCTGGAACACCCGCGGCACAGCGACCATCACCGTCGGCTTGAGGAAATCCAGGTCCTCGGCCAGCTGGTTGACGGAGCGGGCATAGGCCACCGGCACCCCGGCCTTGAGCGGAACATAATAGCCGCAGGTGCGCTCGAACATGTGGGAAAGCGGCAGCACCGAAATCAACAGATCGCCCGGATGCATACTGACCACTTCCAGCGCCGCCGCCACGTTGCTGAGAATATTGCGATGGGACAGCATCACGCCCTTGGGGCGCCCGGTGGTGCCGGAAGTGTAAACAAGGGTGGCGAGCGTGTTTTCGTCCAGCTCGATCACCTCAAACGAGCCGCCGTTTCCAGGCAACCAGCGGCTGGCAGAGATGGCCGGGGAGGACGGGTCTCCGCGCAGGCAAACGATGGCGGGAAGGGTGGGCATCACCCGGGCCAGAGCGTCGAGCAGGCGGGCATTTTCCAGCACCAGCAGGCGCGCGCCGGAATCTGCCAGGCACCAGGCCAGGTTTTCCGGGTTGTCGTCCGCATACAGCGGCACCACCACCAGGCCCAAGCCCAACACAGCCTGATCGATCGCCACCCAGTCGACGCCATTCTTCAGGCACAGCGCCACGCGGTCGCCCGGTTCATAACCCGCGTTGCGGAAGGCCTGCTGCCAGCGAGCCGCCAGGGCCATCACATCACGAGCAGAATAGTCGCGCCAGGAATTGTCTGTGTACTGGCGGTAGAGAAGGGTTTGCGGGTTAGCGCGGTATTGTTCGAGCAAGCCGGCGAGGTTGGGCATGGCGGTCAGCGGTCAGCGGTCAGCATTATAAAATACACGCGGCAAAGCCGCACAACAAGCTGAAAGCTGACGGCTGACCGCTGATAGCTAAACAATATCCAGATGTTCCAGGCCATCCATCAGATTGGCATCCTTGGCGGCCTTGCCATGGAGCTTGATCTTGAGGCGCAGGTCGTTGACCGAATCGGCGTTTCTGAGCGCATCCTCGTAGCTGACCAGATCGGCCTCGTAGAGCTTGAACAACGACTGATCGAAAGTGATCATGCCGAGTTCGTTGGACTTGGCCATGATCTCCTTGATCTCGTTTACCTCACCCTTGAAAATCAGCTCGGCAATCAGCGGCGAGTTGAGCATGATCTCGATCGCCGCCACCCGTCCCTTGCCGCCGGCCTTGAGGAGAAGACGCTGCGACACGAACGCCTTGAGATTGAGGGACAGATCCATCAGCAACTGCTGGCGCCGCTCGTCGGGAAAGAAGTTGATAATCCGGTCGAGCGCCTGGTTGGCGCTGTTGGCGTGCAGGGTGGACATGCACAGGTGGCCGGTTTCGGCGAAGGCGATGGCGTATTCCATGGTTTCGCGGTCGCGAATCTCACCGATCAGGATCACGTCAGGCGCCTGGCGCAGGGTGTTTTTCAGCGCGGCCTGCCAGGACTCGGTGTCGACGCCCACTTCGCGCTGGGTCAAGATACAATTAATATGCGGGTGCACGTATTCGACCGGGTCCTCA
>JAJXTJ010000160.1 GCA_021783895.1 Pseudomonadota bacterium
CACGTCAGGTCGAACACGTTCTCGACGCCTTGCAGATACATCGCCAGCCGCTCCAGGCCGTAGGTGATCTCGCCGGTGATCGGCTTGCAGTCGATGCCGCCGACCTGCTGGAAATAGGTGAACTGGGTCACTTCCATGCCGTTCAGCCAGACTTCCCAGCCCAGGCCCCAGGCGCCCAGGGTGGGGTTTTCCCAGTCGTCCTCGACGAAGCGGATATCGTTGCTCTTGAGGTCGAAGCCCAGTTCTTCCAGCGAACCGAGGTACAGCTCGAGGATGTTTTCCGGCGCGGGCTTCAGCACCACCTGGAACTGGTAATAATGCTGGAGACGGTTGGGATTTTCGCCGTAGCGGCCATCCTTGGGGCGGCGCGAGGGCTGGACGTAGGCGGCGCGCCACGGTTCCGGGCCAATGGCGCGCAGGAAAGTGGCGGTGTGGCTGGTGCCCGCACCCACCTCCATGTCGTAGGATTGCAGCAGCGCGCAACCGCGTTCGGCCCAGTATTTTTGCAGCGTGAGGATGATGTCCTGGAAAGTCGGCATTGTTTGGAGCAAGTGAATTTGGAAAGGGTTGATTTTACTTCTTTTCAGGGCAAGGCAAAACCCCGTTGCGGCCAACCAGCGCTAATTTGCCTGCGCGCGGCAAGCGCTTGATCTGCGCCTCGCGCCGGCTCGCGGCGGCGCGGTCGGGCATATCCTCCGCGAACACCAGTTTCACCGGGAGCCGGCTGCGCGTGCATTTCGACGCCGTACCGCCGTTATGCGCCGCGAGGCGCTTTTCCAGGTCGTTGGTGATGCCGGTGTAAAGCGTGCCATCGGCGCATTCCAGCATATAGCAATGCCATCCGCTCATGGTCCCCTGCGCCCCGGTTCTTGCTTTTCTCCGGCGGCCATCCTCTTGGCCGCGATCCAGTTTGCCGCCAGCAGCAGCACCAGCAGCCCGAGCACCGGCAAATTTCCGAAACGCACATAGGGCGTCGCCCCGGCAAAACCCTGCGCCTCGCCCTCCAGCCGGGCGACGGTAAATTCCGGCGCACGCTTCAGCACTTCGCCACGCTGGTTGATGATGGCGGTGATGCCGGTATTGGTGGCGCGCAACATGTAGCGGCCGGTTTCCAGCGCGCGCATCTGGGAAATCTGAAGGTGCTGCCAGGGCGCGAAGGTATCGCCGAACCAGGCGTCGTTGCTGACATTGACCAGCAATGATGCAGCCGGCAACTGGTTGATCAGCTCCTCGCCGAACACGTCCTCGTAACAGATCGCCATCGCGACCTTCTGGCCAGCCACCCGCAGGGGCGGCTGGATTTTCTCGCCGCGCGAGAAGTCCGACAGCGGGATGTGCAGTATCCGGGTAATCCAGCCGAACAGGGACCGCAGCGGAATATACTCGCCGAACGGCACCAGATGGACTTTGCGGTAAACCTGCACCGGCGAGCTGCCGAGGCTCAACACGCTGTTGAAATATTCCCCGTTCCCGGTGTGCTCGGGCACGCCCGCCAGCACGTCGCCACCCAGCTTGCGCGCACGATCCGACAGCATTTCCAGGTAGTTCTGCGGCAAATCCCGCAGGAACATCGGCAGCGCCGTTTCCGGCAGCACGATCAGGCGCCCCGAGCTCGCCAGCGTCATCGCCATGTAGGTGTCGAGCGTGGTTTCCTCCTTGTCCTCGCGCCACTTCATCTCCTGCGGAATATCACCCTGCAGCAGGCTGACAGGAAATGGCGAACCCACCGGCCTGACCCATTCGACCCGCTTCAAAATGAAACCCGTCAGCACCAGCGCCAGAAGAATCGCCGCCGGGAAAACCATGTCCGCCCTGCCTCGCCGGTGCAACCGGCCATCCGCCGCCAGCGCCAGCGCACCGGCGCACAGGGCGGAAGCCAGCGACACCCCGTATACCCCGAATAGCGGCGCAAAGCCCGCCAACGGGCTGGCTACGGCCTGCGAGTAACCCAGCGCCAGCCAGGGAAAGCCAGTGAAAATCCAGCCCCTGACCCACTCCATCGACACCCACAACGCGGGGATCAGAAACAGAGCACGCCGCCGGGTCAGGCCGCCGGGACCGGCTTGCAGCAAGCCCGCAGCGGCGGGGAACAGGGACAGCACCAGACAGAACGAAAAAGTGGCGACCACCGCAGGGAGGGTCGGCATGGCGCCGAACTCGTGGATACTGACATACACCCAACTCACCCCGGCACCGAAAAAGCCCAGCCCGAAAGCAAAACCGGTATAGGCGGCAGTCTTGCGCGACGAGGCCCGCGACCAGATCAGGAACAGCGCCGCCAGCGTGAGCAGCGGCAGAAAGGACAGGGCGTCAGGCGCGAAGCCGGAAACCGTGAGCGCCCCGAGCATCAGGGCGATGGCCATCCGGACCGGCAGCCGAGAAAAAAATGGGAACTTTGTATACAGCACGGTCCGCACTTGATCGAGTGATTTTGGAGTGTTAGGCATGGCAAGGCGTTAAAAACCGGTCAAATGCCGGATAAATATTTTCTTGTCTTGATTCTAAATTAAGTTTAGAGTCGATGCCATGTTATTTGATTTAATTTGGGCTTGGCCCCTTTGACTGGTACTGGGAAATGATCAATTTAGGCAACGGGTTCAAAAGCAATTGGAGAGACGAGTCGCGCCGGAGGCCAGAGGCGGGGGTAGAAAATCAGAACGATTCAAGATCAATCGAGTCTGACCCCATTGATCCAAACCCTTCGTTCAACCGAACAACGCCCCGGTAGCTTCGATTAAATGCTTCCTATGCTGATCGATTTCTCCCTTGTAAGCCCTTGGGGCGGGCGTCGTCGGTTAACTCCATTACGTTAGCTATTTCAATCACGCACGAAGGCAAATGTTGTCATGGATATGAAAACCGCAGTCACTCTGGGCGCAAGGCGCTACCTCGCACCTACGGTAGTCGTTCTATTGGTGCTCGCTAGCGGAATGGCATACGTTTGGGGCGAGTACAAAGACCTCTTGAAGGAACGAAAAGTCTTGAACGATGAAATAGTTCGCTCGGAGAAAAATCGTGCTGACGCTTCAATAGCACTGATCGCTCAGAAAGCCGAACTTGAAAAGCGAGAGTTTGCTCTACAGCAACTTGAAGGCCAAAACAAAGAAAAGCTAGCTGCGCTTCAGCAACGCGCTAGTGAATATGAGGCAGCCTTTGGAAAATTGCAACAAGCACAGTCCTCTGTGAGCCAGGCCCAGCGCCAGAAAGAAGCTGAAGACAAGATTCAAACCCTTATGTCACAGTTTTCTGCGATGGGGGTAAATCTCAAAATCAATGGGGTCAGACTCGATTGATATTCACAGAGATCAATGGGGTCAGACTCGATTGATATTCGATCAAAGCGGTAGTATAGTGACCTTTGCCTAAATCGGAGAGTAATCACGGACAATAGGGGACAGACCAGAATGGCACTTACTTAAGCTTTTTGGCTCTTCGGGGAATTCATACGGTGGTCTTCTCGTTTCTGGCAATGTCTTCATCATTTATCCTGGGGGTTTTCACGCGCCGAATCGGGTAAAACGGTTCTGCAGTATCGGGTAGGTTCAACTGTCGTATTTTCAGTTTTAGGTACTCGGTGTCGAGCATGCCTCTGGCCCGTTTGCGAATCAGTCCAATACCGACGTTGCCGGCCTCAATGGCCGCGCTGGTTATCGGGCAAATCAATGGGGTCAGACTCGATTGATGGAATAATAGGGGACAGACCACGGTTTTCTGATCGAAAAAACCAATAAACCGTGGTCTGTCCCCTGCGGTATTCAGGGATACACTATTCAACGGTGGGCAAGGTCGTCAAGGGAGTGAGATGACATAATATGTCAAGACTTGACCCCTTTGTTCTGCTCTCGTTGCAGGGGACCTGGCGCATAAAGCCGCGCAAGGCCCCTGAACTCAAACGTTGGGCGCCGAGCCGTTTCCTTGATGAGACTTAGCGCGTATCATTTTACCCATGAGTCCAACTGTTTTCCGTGAAGGCGGCTTTCGTTTCTATTTTTTCTCGCGCGAGGAAACGAGAATGCATGTGCACGTTCAAACCCAAAATGGCGAGGCTCAAGTTCTGGCTTGAGCCTGCTATTGAGCTGGCCCAGTTCATAGGCCTGTCCCCGCGCGAAATTAACGAAGCTCGTCGTCTCGTTCAGGAGCATGAAAATGACATCCGCAGCGCTTGGCATACCCCCTTTCCCCGTTGAAGTTACCAACATCTCTCGACATGGCTTCTGGCTGTTGCTGGAGGATGAGGAGCTTTTTCTTCCGTTTACTGAATTTCCATGGTTTAGGGACGTTGCGGTTGGAAAGATTTTGCATGTCGAGCTTCCTTCTTCCAATCACATCTACTGGCCCGAGTTGGATGTCGACTTGGCTGTTGAATCTATTCGTCATCCCGAGAAGTTTCCACTGGTCAGCAAGGTCAGCGCCCAACCCGGCAGTCAACAGGACGCTGCGCGATAAAGCCGCGCCAGCCGGTTAATTCAAACGTTATGCGGCATCATCACCGAGCGCGGTAGCGAATGGCTGAGCTAATCGAAGTAGAAACGGAGCGTCTTCGCTTACGTCAGTGGAAAGTTGCTGACCGTGAGCCGTTTGCCGCGCTGAACGCGGACCACCGAGTCATGGAGTACTTTCCATCCACACTCTCTCGCGCTGAGAGTGATGCGATGG
>JAJXTJ010000161.1 GCA_021783895.1 Pseudomonadota bacterium
ACGGGGGGTCGGCCGGTCCGTCTTGCCTATTGCAGGAACTTGGTGTGGGATGATCTGCGATGCTTTGATTCCATGATAGCCAGGACAGTAAAAATATTGATCCGATAAGTCCGAAGTCGGGTTGCACTCTGAGGACATCGGGTTGGCCACTACGTAGGCCGTGGATCCTTTCCACCTTCAACCTGTTCCATTATCTCACGCGAGATCAGGAGGCAAGTATGAGCACTCGCCATCACAGCTGGACACACGGCTTCCTTCTTGCAGTCTTGGCATTCATGCTGCTCGCCCCAGCGGCCCGAGCGCAAAGCCAGGATGCCGAAGGCTGTCACGACAGTTCGTTGATTTCTCGCTACCCAGGTTCATCGATCATACGCTGTTTTCATTCTGAATTCGGCCAGTTTACCCTACCGCTGGGACCTGTTGTTGCCGAGAACAAACTGACCAAGAGCTTGAAGGTCGAGGGCAAGATTACACGCATCGACTACCTTGCCCCTGACCAGGTTTCGCCTCTCGAGATTTGGGCGAATTACAAAAACGCCATCCAGGAGGCCGGGTTCACAACCCTCTTCCAGTGTCACAGTGATGCCTGTCACAACGGCGACTGGGACGTCAATCTTTTCGGAAGCCAGGAAGACCCCTGGTATAATTACGCTGGTTATCAGTACCAGCTCAGCGCGCAACGCGCGGGTTCGAACGGGACCGTATATGTCAGTCTGCATTTGACCAACAATCCCGTTCAGATAACACTGGACATCGTCGAGCCGCACGCGATGGCGACCGGCATGATCCGTGTGAACGCCGCCGCAATGGCTGCCGCGCTTTCGCAGAGCGGACATATCGCACTCTATGGCATTTATTTCGACACCGGAAAGGCCGATCTCAAGCCTGCCTCGGACGCGACACTGCAGGAAATTGCCACTTTGTTAAAGCGGGAACCCACTCTCAAGCTGTACGTGGTGGGGAATACCGACAATGTCGGCAGCTATACCGCCAATCTGGATCTTTCCAATCGCCGGGCGGCTGCAGTAGTGGCGGCTTTGAGCGGACGTTATGGAATCGATGCGCGTCGCTTGCAGGCGGTGGGCATTGGCCCGGTTGATCCAGTGAGCACGAATCTGACGCCGGAAGGCCGTAGCCGGAATCGGCGGGTCGAGTTGGTCAAGCAGTAGCAGGGGGTAATGGCGGGAGCATGAAAATGGCTGACACACCCCCCAATGATCGAAGCTTCGTGCTGTCCACGGTCGAGAGGAAGTCATGAACGGATGCGGCGCTCGTCAACGTGCGACGTCATGGGTGGCGTTTGCCGCTGCGTCCTTTCTCATTACCCCATCGCTGAACGCAACCGCGTTCAGTAACCGCAGCGAGATCGATACGAATACACTGTTGACGGCCCTCGCAAATGCCCTCGGTGGAACTGCCAACATTCAAAAAATTCATACGATGTATTTCGAATTCAAAGTACAGTCCTTCCGCGCCGCGCCGTCGAATAATATACAGACCTTCCAGGGGCGCCTGCATTTATCAGGCAGAGAATGGCTGACCTCGGATGGCGACGATCGCGTTGAAATTCGTTCGCCTGCCATGCAGGCACCGCCGAGCCTGGAAGTGTTGGTGGCAGGGCAGCAGAGCGTCTCGATTCATGTTGCGGTTACCGCCTCAACACGATATGTGCCAGTTGGCGAATCCCGCACGTGCTCAGGCTCGTCGGCAACCGCGCTCTGCGTGAGTGTGCCCGCATTATATTTCGACAAGGTCAGCCCCACTGTTCCGCCGCGCGCTGTCCTGCGTGCTCTGGAAGCGAATTTCTCCGGAACGATATCCGAGAGTGCTACATGCAGCGGGGTCGCAACAATTACTCCCGCATCAGGCAGCGGTCCCCAATTTGCCTTCACGGTTACGCCTCTCCATGTTGGAAACTGTATCGTTCGATTCGCTTCGAACACGCCGCAGGGCTGGATGCTGGTCGGCGATCAAGGCGTTCCGAATGGAAATTCGACCGGCCAATTACAAGGCCCGGATTTAGAGCGTGAAATCTCGCACGCGTACTGGACGACATTTGCATTTCTCACGTCGTCAGGTCTCCACGGCAAGGTGACCTATGAACCTCGGATAGGCGCCGCCACGTATCTGCTGGCGATAGGCCCAGAAGGCGGCGCTCCGATCAAAGCGTATCTTGATCGGAAGACATTCCTGCCAGATCGGGTTCAGATCGGAAACGACCCGTATAAAATGGTGATCGTACCCAAGAATTGGCAACCTGTTGACGGGGTGCAATTCCCGTTGAGCATGACTGTGCAGATTTTTGATTCACAGATGGCGTTTCGCTATACGTTCACCAAAATCCAGGTAAATGCGAAGCTGCCGGAGAACGCCTTTAAACAACCGACGCCTGGACTCTGAAAGGCGGTAGAGAGATCGCTCATGAAATACATCGTTTGCTGCCTTGTGTTGATGCTCGTTCCGCCGGCACTCATGGCGCAGGCATTCCCTGACGGATTTAATGGAGCATATGTCGAGGGCACCGTCACGGGCGGTGATACTGGGAAGCCGCTCGTCGGTGCGAAAGTTGATGTCATCGGCGCTAAAGTATCGAAGAAAGGTGTAAAAGCCAGCAGTGGCTGTGGAGCTGGCTTTGCGCTGTCGGCTGCGAACGGAAATTTTGCCGTAGGCGTCGGGCAAAACAACATGTGTATAACCAAGAAGCGCCCCATCGATGGGAAATATTACGTTTCAGTTTCGAAGCGCGGGTATCTTCCTCAGCAGAGATTTATCGACTTCGGCACACAGCATACCAACGTCATCGGAGGATTGATTTTCAGGCTGGATCCTGCCCACGCCAGCGTTCAAGGCCACGTGTTCGGCCCGGATGGCAAGGGGCTTCCCTATGCCTATGTATGGCTGATGAAGGATCCATTTGCCACGGTGTTGCATCCGCCGAAAGGTCATGTGCTTCCACTTTACAGCGAATTGCCGATGGTGCGGACGGATGGGAATGGAAAATTCAATATTCCGGTTTCGCCTGGAAACTACATAGTGCTTGCAAGCAAGGCGGGATACGAATTGATGACCAAAACCGTATCACCCTCTGCGCAACAAGTGTATCAGCGAGTGGCGGCAAATCCGTTCATGACGCAGCAAATGCGTGCAAAACTCCAGGCAATGGATCAGCCGCAGTTCGGAGTTCATGTCAGCGTAGCCACCGACGGAGTCGCAGGCGCCAACCTCGCCATGGTGAAAGCATCGCCGATCCCCGCTCCGCCGGGGATAGTGAAACGGGCGACATATGCTCCATTCAAAGTAATTCTTGCCGGGGAGGCCCGCTCTTCGCCCAACAATGTCCTGTTCTTTACGTCCCAGGCCCTGGGCGGGTCGCTGCATGGCCCGACTGCACTAGGCATCGTGCGCTCCACAACATTGCTCGGAACAGGGAAGATCGACTCGAAACGGGTTACGTCATTCAATTTCTTGCAATATGGCTATCCGGGTGAGGTCGGGTGTCGCCATACACCCGGGAGCTTCAATAACGACTATTGGTACCTGCATTGCGGAGACCCGATACTTTCGTTCACCGACCCGACCGCGAAACCAGGCGTCACCTATTACTATTATATCGTCGAAGGTCCACCGTATCAGATCGGTGCCGGCGGGCAGTCCAATCCCATGCATCCAGGCACACCTTATTCAAATGGGGTACAGATCGTTACCCAAGGGGTGAAACAGCAATGATTCGCGCATCTTTGATCGCACTCATTATCTGTGTGTTCTCATCAATGGCGTTTGCGACACCGTTGGATCCGTGCAAGCTTCTTACACAGACACAAGTGTCGCAGGCCTTTGGAGAACGCGCGATGCCCGCACGGCGGCAGCCGAGCGCGCCCGGTCATCCAATTTGCGGATGGCTCAACGCCGCGCAATCCAAAACACTGTACGTGATGATCGCATCGCGGAAAACGATGCCGCCTCCATGGTGGAAAACGGCCATTCCGGTTCGCGGCATCGGCGACAAGGCATTCTTGTCGTCGGGGTGGATGTACGTACGAAAACACGCCAATCGTGTTGCGATCGAGCTGATTCTTTCGCCGAATAGTGTGAAGCACACGGATCCCCAGTTACTCGTGCTCGCAAAAGAAATCACCGCCCGCATGCCATGAAATACAGCGACAGGAGGCGCTTTGACATGTTGTCGCAGGCAGGCAAACCGCAGCCGGCCGCCCCGTCTACCGGCCCTGCCATGTCCCCCGTCCAACCGCACCGAACAACCCGCCGCTTCGCGGCACGGCTTGCATAAGGAGTCAACACCATGTCATTCCAATCCATCATCGAGCGCGCCCGCGGGATCCTGCTGGCACCGCGCGAAACCTGGCCGGCCATCGCCGCCGAGCCGGTTTCCGCCTCGGCTGTCTTCTCCGGATGGGTGCTGTGGTTCGCGGCTATCGGTCCGCTCGCGCGGCTGATCGGCTGGACGGCCTTCGGATTCTGGATGCCGTTCGCCACCCTCGGCCACATGCATGTGGCGTTTGCCTATTCGCTCGCCCAGGCGGTCCTCACGTTTGTCCTTGCACTGGCGATGGTGCTCATCATGGCGTTCATCGTGGACCTGCTTGCCGCCAGCTTCGGCGGCACGCGCAATTTTTCCCAGGCGCTAAAG
>JAJXTJ010000162.1 GCA_021783895.1 Pseudomonadota bacterium
CGCCGTGACCATGAAAATGATCAGCAGCACCAGCATCACGTCGATGTAAGGCACGACGTTGATCTGGTTCATGAAACGGCGGGGGCGGCGGTTCATCAAGTGTTGGTCTGCCTTTGCAGGATATTGGAGAATTCCTCCATGAAACTGTCGTAGCGGGTCGCCAACCGGTCCACGCCATGGGAATAGTTGTTATAGGCGAGCACCGCCGGAATCGCCGCGAACAGGCCCATCGCCGTGGCGACCAACGCTTCGGCGATGCCCGGCGCCACATGCGCCAGGGTCGCCTGCACCACGTTGGAAAGGCTGCGGAAGGCGTTCATGATGCCCCACACCGTGCCGAACAGCCCGATGTAGGGGCTGACCGAGCCGACCGAGGCAAGAAAGGAGAGGTGCTGTTCCAGCGCGTCCAGCTCGCGCTGACAGGCCGCGCGCATGGCGCGGCGCGTGCCCTCCATGACGACGCCGATGTCCATCCGCCCCTGACGCTTGAGCTTGAGAAATTCCCGGTAACCGGCCTCGAAGATTTTCTCCATTCCCACCACCGGCGCCCTGCCGGAATTGCTGCGCTGGTACAGGTTGTTGATGTCAGCCCCGCTCCAGAAATCGTTCTCGAAACTATCCGCCTCGCGGATTGCGGCGCGAATGGCGAACATCTTGCCGAAAATGTAATACCAGGATAAGCCCGAAGCCATCAGCAGAATCAAAAGAATCAACTGCACCACGACGCTGGCGTTGGTGATCAGGCTCAAAAAAGACAGGTCTTGCGTAACGTTCACGATATCCTTTCAACTCTTTCTCTGACCGGGGCGGGAATCTGCACCGGCTTGAAGGTTTGCCCATTGACGCAAACCACCTTGACACGCGCCTTCACCAGCACGCCGTTTCCCGGATGCTCCACTGTCTGATCGAGCTCGATCCAGCTGCGTCCTGCCTCATGAAAACGCACCGTCACCGTCAGCAGATCGTTAAGTATTGCGGGACGCAGGTATTCTATCTGCACTGCGCGCACCACAAAAATTACAGAATGGTCACGCAACAACTCCGGCTGCTCGAACCCCTGGTCCCGCAGCCATTCGGTGCGGGCGCGCTCCATGAACTTGAGGTAATTGGCGTAATACACCACGCCGCCGGAATCGGTGTCCTCGTAATAGACGCGCACCGGCCAGGCAAACGTCTCGGCCTCGATCTGAGTCAATCCAGCGCGCTCACCCACTCTGGCCCCAGCAAGACCAGATTGAAGAATAAAGGGAAATCCTGACACCTGCCTGACAACCGCCACGAATCACTGATCCCCCCCCCACAGGTCGCCGGACAAGGACTTGGGCAGGGCAAAACCAAAGTGCAGATAGGCCATCTGCGTTGCCACCCGGCCGCGCGGCGTGCGCATCAAATAGCCCTGCTGGATCAGGTAGGGCTCCAGCACGTCCTCGATGGTATCGCGCTCTTCGCCGATGGCCGCCGCCAGGTTTTCCACCCCGACCGGACCGCCGCAGAATTTCTCCATCACCGCCTGCAGCAGCTTGCGGTCCATCGTGTCCAGGCCGACCTTATCGACGTCGAGCATGACCAGCGCGTCATCCGCCACCTCCCGCGTCACCCTGCCGTCGGCCTTGACCTCGGCGAAATCGCGCACCCGGCGCAGCAGGCGGTTGGCGATGCGCGGCGCGCGATCGTTTCGCGACTTCCTCCGCACCGTCTTCGGAAAGCTCGACCTTCATCAACCGGGCGGAACGGGCCACGATCTGCTTCAGCTCGCCGTGGGTATAGAATTCCAGCCGCGCCACGATGCCGAAGCGGTCGCGCAACGGATTGGTCAACATGCCGGCGCGGGTCGTGGCGCCGACCAGCGTGAAGGGACGCAAATCCAGCTTGACCGAACGCGCCGCCGGCCCCTCGCCGATCATGATGTCGAGCTGGAAATCTTCCAGCGCCGGGTAGAGGATTTCCTCCACCACCGGGGAAAGGCGGTGAATTTCGTCGATGAACAGAACATCGTTGGGTTCCAGATTGGTCAGCAGCGCGGCCAGATCGCCGGGCCGCTCCAGCACCGGCCCGCTGGTCTGGCGCAGATTGACGCCCATCTCGCGGGCGATGATGTGCGCCAGGGTGGTCTTGCCCAAGCCAGGCGGCCCGAACAGCAGCACGTGGTCGAGCGATTCGCTTCGACCGCGCGCCGCCTGGATGAAGATTTCCAGCTGCTCGCGCGCCTTCACCTGGCCGACATATTCTTCCAGCAGCTTGGGCCGCAGGGCGCGCTCCGCCGCCTCTTCATGAGAGGAAATCGGCGTAGCGGAAATGATGCGGCTGCCCGCCTTGAGGTTGTCGGTTTCGATCATGCAGCAACCTTGTCGCACAGCCCCTGGACCGCTTGCGCCATGATTTTTCCGGACACCCGTCCCACCGCATTGACAATAAACTCATGGGAAAGCGTAAATACCTTGTCGGTCCTAATCCAGCTCGGTTTTGGCAACAGCCCTTCTTCCATCCCGTCCTGCACCAGCGTCACCGCGTTGGCATGATAACCCTTGGAAGTAATGGCAAGTCCGATAAAATCCCCAAACCCATCCGGCGCTGTGAGCATAAGCACTGGCCGTTTTTTATGGCTTTTCGGATCAGCAAAAGGAAACGGGATAAGCACGATACACCCGGCATCAAGCTCCATTCCACGCCTCATCGGCTTCGTTGTCCCAAATCTCTGTCATGCTTCCGGCCTGAGCTTCTACCAAATCTTTGATTCGCCCCTGCTCCTGTTTTTCTTTGAGATAGCCGACAAAATCCAGCACCTCTCTGGCCATCGGCTCGGGGAGCGCTTTCACTTGCTCAAAAATTTGTTCGGCGGTATTCATTTCAAAATTCCTTGTCCTCCAGGCATATCTGTTGCCGCCACCGCCAATGCAATCAAAGGCGTGGTATTGGTAACGATAACGCGCCCGCCTTCAGGCATTCGCCACATCCTGATCAAGATCGTCCTGATCAAGATCGATCATCTCCACGCCGTAACGGTGAAGCTCCAGCAGAAACTCGACGCGTCCCACGCCCGCGAGTGCAGCAGCCATGCCGGAGGATAACCGCCGCATTTCATATAGCTTGGCTGCCATGGCCATTTTGGCTTCGCGGGTGAATTCCTGCGGCGTGCAATGAATCGAATCCGGCAAATTTTGCGGTACTTCGACAACAATATTCATCGTCTTGCCTCCAAGCGGAGCGGCTTGAAAAAGGTTTTTAGATTCATGCTTTGGACAGGAATTTGAGTGCCTGACGTATGCTGTCGGACACGTCCAGGTTGGCAGGCAGTTGCTTCACCGCCCAACTTGCCTCGCGCTCATTATAGCCCAGCGCCAGCAGAGCATCCAAAACGTCGTTGCGAACTGCGGGGCCGGGTTCGGCCCCGGGAGTCCGCAGGGCTGCCGCACCCGCACCCGGCAGCTTGTTGCGCAGTTCCAGCAGCAGACGCTCGGCGGTCTTCTTGCCGATGCCAGGAATTTTGGTCAGCCGGCCCACTTCCTGGGCGGCGACGACATGGGACAATTCAGCGACCGACATGCCGCTCAGGATAGTCAGCGCCAACTTCGGCCCGACCCCGCTGATCTTGAGCAGTTGGCGAAAGGCGCTGCGTTCGTCGTGGGAGGTGAACCCATAAAGCTGGTGGGCATCCTCGCGCACGATCAACTGGGTATGCAGCGCGACTTTTTCGCCGATGGCGGGAAGATTGTAAAAGGTACTCATCGGCACGTCGATTTCGTAGCCGACGCCGCCCACGTCCACCAGCACCAGCGGTGGGTGCTTTTCGAGCAGGATACCGGCAATTCTGCCTATCATTCAGATACACCTATTTGGGTAATGAGCAATGGGTAAGGGGTAATGGGAAAAACCATAATGCGCCAGGATTTGCCATCCCCCATTACCCTTCCCTCATTACCGTCATTTAAACCAGCCTTCCATTCTTCATCCGGAAACCGGCGGTCGCCAGCTTGCCCAGCCCCTGCCCGCCATGGGCGTGACAGATGGCGCAGGCCAATGCGTCTGCCGCATCGGCCTGGGGATTACCCTCGAGCTTTAACAAGCGCCTGACCATTTCCTGCACCTGTTCCTTGGCAGCCTTGCCGTGTCCGACCACCGACTGTTTCACCTGCAGGGCGGTGTATTCCGCCACCGGCAAATCCTTCAGGATCGCGGCGCAGATCGCGGCGCCGCGCGCCTGCCCCAGCAGCAGGGTGGACTGGGGGTTGACGTTGACGAACACCTTTTCCACCGCCACTTGCTCCGGGGCATAGGTGGCGATCACTTCGCCCAACCCCTCCACAATCAATTTCAGCCGCTGCGGCAACTCCCCGGCCGGTGTACGGATGCAGCCGCTGGCAACGTAAACCAGCTGCTGGCCGAGCTTGTCGATCACCCCGAATCCCGTCACTCGCAATCCGGGGTCAATGCCCAATATTCTCATGCGGCGGCGACAAAGGGATGCAGCCCGATGTGACAGGTTTCCCTCTCCCCAACCCTCTCCCGCACGCGGGAGAGGGGGCGAACGTGAAAGGCGCTTGTTCCGGCTGGGATGGCTTATTCCTCGTCCATGACGGCAGTGGTATACACCTCCTGCACGTCGTCGAGG
>JAJXTJ010000163.1 GCA_021783895.1 Pseudomonadota bacterium
GCCTCGGCCCACATCCTCGGCATCAAGATGCCCTTCGACAAGAAGACCGTCACCGAAGCGCAAGTGGAGGCGGTGCGCGTCAACAACCTGGAATCGGGCTACATCCGGCCGATGGCCTTCTACGGCGCCGAGGCCATGGGCATCTCGGCCAAGAACCTGTCGGTGCACGTGATCGTCGCCGCGTGGCCGTGGGGCGCCTACCTGGGCAAAGAGGCGCTGGAGAACGGCATCCGCGTCAAGACTTCCTCCTTCACCCGCCATCACGTGAACATCCACATGAGCAAGGCGAAGGCCTCCGGCAACTACATGAACTCCATCCTGGCCCATCAGGAAGCGATCCAGGACGGCTACGACGAAGCCCTGCTGCTGGATGTGGACGGCTTCGTGGCGGAAGGCTCGGGCGAAAACATCTTCATGGTGAAGAAAGGCAAGCTCTACACCCCGGACCTCAAATCCGCCCTGGAAGGAATCACCCGCGACACCGTCATCCACCTGGCCCGCGAGCACGGCATCAAGGTGATCGAGAAGCACATCACCCGCGACGAGATCTACACTGCGGACGAAGCCTTCTTCACCGGCAGCGCTGCGGAAGTCACGCCCATCCGCGAACTGGACAACCGGATGGTCGGCTCCGGCAAGCGCGGCCCGATGACCGAGAAACTCCAGTCCGCCTATTTCGCCTGCGTCACTGGTAAAGACGCGAACCATCTTGACTGGCTGACCCTGGTTTAAGGAGCGAGCCATGACTCAAGAATTCAAGGCGCGATATTACGAAGTGACTGCAGCCGATCTGCCGCTGCGCTGCCCGACCGCGATGCAGGCCTGGAGCAGCCACCCGAGGGTGTTCCTGCCGATAGAACAGACCGGCGAAGCGCTGTGCCCCTACTGCGGCACGCTGTACAAGCTGAGGGGCGAGTTGCCGAAAGGGCATCACTAAAAACCTGATTTACCCAAAAATGTAGGTTGGGTTGAGCGGTCTTTTGCGATACCCAACAAACCTAACCAGAAGTAGGCGCCTTTAGGCTACAACAAAACCTGTTTTTGATGAAGTTTGGGTTTGTTGGGTATCGCGATGAAGCCGCTCAACCCAACCTACATAACTGTGGTGAAAAAGATTTATGCCGAAAATCCTGATCATCGCCCCCTCCTGGGTCGGCGACGCCGTGATGGCGCAGCCCCTGCTGCGGCGTCTGCGGGAACACCATCCCGATGCCGTGATCGACGCCTTCGCGCCGGCATGGGTAGCGCCGGTGCTGGAGCGCATGCCGGAAATCCGGCGCGTCGTCATCAATCCGCTGGCCCATGGCGAACTCAGCCTCAAGCTGCGCTGGAAGCTAGGGTGCGCGCTACGCCGGGATCGCTACGACTACGCCATCATCCTGCCCAATTCTCTCAAGTCGGCGCTGATCCCCTTCTTCGCGGGCATTGCGTTGCGCACCGGCTACACCGGTGAGATGCGCTTCGGCCTGATCAACGATTTGCGGCATCTGGACAAACAGGCACTGCCCCTGATGGTGGAGCGCTTCGCCGCCCTGGCCGACCATCCCGGTACCCCGCTGCGCCGCCCGGTGGAGAACCCGCGCCTGACGGCGGATGCGGACCGGGTGCAAGCCACCCTTGCCAAACTGGGCCTGTTCCCGAAAAAAACGGTGGTCGCGTTCTGCGTCGGCGCCGAATACGGCCCGGCCAAGCGCTGGCCGGCGCCACATTTCGCCGAGCTGGCGCGGATGCTGGCAGATGCGGGCCATGAAATCTGGCTGCTGGGTTCGTACAAGGATGCGGAAATCGGTGCGGAGATCGAACAAATCTATTTCAAGACACCTTCTTCTGCCCCCTCCCCCCTCGCGAGGGAGGGTTGGGGAGAGGGGGGAGGATCGCTTGCGGAGAAGGGTAGTAAAGAGGGGGAGAATTCGGCGCTCCGCAACCTGTGCGGCCAAACCGAGCTGGACGAAGCCATCGACCTGCTTGCCGCCGCGAGCCTCGCCGTGGTCAACGATTCCGGCCTGATGCACATTGCCGCCGCGCTCGACAAGCCGATGATCGCGCTGTTCGGCTCATCCAGCCCCGGCTTCACCCCGCCGCTGTCGGAGCGGGCCCGGATCGTCAGCCTCAGCCTGCCCTGCAGCCCGTGCTTCAAGCGGGACTGCCCGCTCGGTCACTTCGACTGCATGATGAAGCTCACGCCGCAACGGGCGTTCGATGAAGTCGCGGCGGCCTTGGCCGAATAAGCCTAAAAACCACATTTGAACCACGGGGCACACGGGGAAGACCAAAAGTAGGCGCCTCTAGGCGACAAGGAGTTGGGGGGCATCAACTCGTTCACCCAGCGTGTGCTTGAACAGAACGATGTAATATTTTGATATTACCCCGTGATCCCCGTGTGCCCCGTGGTTAACTGATTTTTCCAGGATAAACCGGGATAAAAACTACAACGTCTTGGAAAAACGCGGCTTTTCCGCCGATTGCTGCTTGAGGTAGGCGTCGAAAGGCATCGCGATGTTGCGCAGGAAAAAGCGTCCGACCTGGGTTACCGTGATCTTTTCCGGCGACAGGACAACCAGTCCGTCCGCTTCCATGTCCTTCAGCTCCGCCTGGGCATCGGCGAAATGGCTGTCGAAGTCGACCCCCCAGGCACGCCCGAACGACGCCTTGTCGAGCTCCAAATCGCACATGATACGGGTGATGGCATCGCGCCGCAGCTTGTCCTCGTTCGTCACGCGCAGGCCGCGCTCCGTCGGCAGCCGTCCCTCGCCCACCAGCCGGTAGTAGTCGGACAGCTTTTTCACGTTCTGCACGAACACGTCGTCGGTCTGGCTGATGGAGGAAGCGCCGAAGGCATAGATATCGCAGTTTTTGTGGGTGGTGTAGCCCTGAAAATTGCGGTACAGGGTCTTGCTTTGCTGCGCCCTGATGATTTCATCGTCGGCTTTCGCGAAATGGTCCAGGCCGATGTAGACGTAGCCCGCCGCGCTGAGCTTGTCCAATATCAGCTGCTGTAGCGCGAGACGGGTTTGCAGGCTGGGCAGATCGGATTCGATGATCAGCTTCTGGTGCTTCATCATCCATGGCACATGGGCGTAATTGAACACCGCCAGCCGGTCCGGCCCCATGTCGATAATCTTGTCCAGCGTATCGCTATAGGTTTCCACAGTCTGGTGCGGCAGGCCCACCATCAGGTCCATGTTGACGCTGTGGAAACCTTCCTCGCGCATCCAGCCGTACACCTGGCGAATCAGGCTTTCCGGCTGCACCCGGTTGACCGCCTGCTGCACGCTGGCGTTCAGGTCCTGCACGCCCAGGCTGATGCGGTTAAAGCCGGCTTCCTTCAGGGCTTTGACGTGCTCGCGGGTCAGCTCGCGCGGATCGACCTCGCAGCCGGCCTCGGCATCGGCGGCGAGGGTAAAGCGGCTGGTGATATGGGCAAACAGGCGGCGGATGTCGTCCGGATTCAGATAGGTCGGCGTGCCGCCGCCCCAGTGCAATTGGCGCGCCACCCGGTCAGGATTGGTCAGCGCCGCGACCCGGTCGATTTCCTGCATCAGGTAGCCCAGATATTCGGTCGCCTTCTCGTATTTCTTCGTCGCCACCATGTTGCAGCCGCAGTAATAGCACAGCGTGTCGCAGAACGGGATGTGCACATACAGCGACAGATCGCGCCCCTTGTCCTGGGTCTGCTTGATTTCTTCCAGCCATTCCTTCTCGCCGAAGGCCTCGGTGAAATAAGGTGCGGTCGGATAAGAAGTGTAGCGCGGCCCGGGCTTGCTGTATTTTTCCAGTAGGGATTTGGCGAGTTGCATGGTGACGTGCTTTTTCAGAATAGTGGAGGCTGAAGATTATACTCTGGCTTGCTGATGGATGGAAAAATCTGTCGAAAACCCCCATAATCAAGCCAAACACCATCAATCACGGAACTTCACCATGAATCTGCCCAAGGAAATCTTCAAAGCCTACGACATCCGCGGCATCGTCGGAAAAACCCTGACCCCGGAAATCGTCGAGGCCATCGGCCACGCCATCGGTTCGGAAGCCGCAGCGCGCAAGCAGACCGCCATCGCCATCGGTCGCGACGGACGCCTGTCCGGGCCGGACCTGGCCTCGGCGCTGGCGCACGGCATCCGGAAAGCCGGCATCGACGTCATCGACCTCGGCATGGTCGCCACCCCGATGACCTACTTCGCCGCCTACCAGTTGCAAACCCACTCGGCGGTGATGGTCACCGGCAGCCACAACCCGCCCGACTACAACGGCCTGAAAATGGTGCTGGGCGGCGACACCCTGTCCGGCGAAACGATCCAGGCGCTGCGGATTCGGCTGGAACAGGGCGACCTGAGCAACGGCAGCGGCAGCTACAGCACCCACGACATCGCCGGCGAATACCTCGACCGCATCACCTCCGACGTGAAGCTGGCGAGAAAGATGAAGATCATCGTCGACTGCGGCAACGGCGTACCCGGCGCCTTCGCGCCCAGGCTCTACCGCGACATGGGCTGCGAGGTGGAAGAACTGTTCTGCGACGTGGACGGCAACTTCCCCAACCACCATCCCGACCCCTCGGTGCCGGAGAACCTGCGCGACCTGATCGCCCGCCTCAAGACAATCAACG